>DASWQD010000400.1:0-20277 GCA_036398255.1 Gemmatimonadaceae bacterium
TGCGTCTCCTGAGCGGTTATCGCTGACATCGCGTGACAAGAACGCGATCGACTGCGGCGTCACCGTGTGCGGAGTCGATCGATGCAGCCGTCCACCCGCCGCCGCGCGGAGGACGAAGCGGAACGGAGAATCGGAAGCTCAACGCGCAGTGGTCGGCAATGAAACCGTAGACTCCGCCTTCTCCGGGAAAGAATCGTGCACCGCGCATCCGCGCGATCCGGCGGAGTGGTGTGTCCACGCCAAGCGAATCTGTCGTCGTGAAGCGGGGGCTCGAGATCTCGATGCGCGAGATTCTGTCGTCGTTGACGATTGCGCGCACCGTCTCGCCGGCAATGCGCACGATCAGAACACGCTCGGTCATCCCTTCGGTACCGAGCTCCTCCGAATCGCTGACGACGTCGCATCGCGCTTTCACATCGGCGACGCTCAACCCTTCCCTTAGCTCGCCGATACCGTTGTCCGTAACGACAGGCAACCCGGTGATTCCGCAGGCTTTCGTCAGGCCGGCTACCGGAGAATCGGCGAGAACGGAAACCGGCGGAACGGTAGTCGTATCGTCCCGCCGGATGGCGTCATCAGCTTTCCTGCATCCCGCGGCGATCAGAGTCGCCGTCAGCGCGAAGACAATCCTCACGCCGGTAAATCTACTCCGATGCCTGAATCGTCAGCGGCTCCGTAAGGCGAATCGTAATTCTCCCACCGCTTGGCACGCATCCGTCGTAGTCGGCGTTGCGATTGGCCACAACGGCTCCTGCCGCGGCTCCTGTCGCCGCACCGATGACAGTGGATTTCGTCTTGCGGCCGAGTATCTGGCCGATGACTGCGCCGATTGCTGCGCCTGTCGCGACTTTGCGGGCCGTCTCTCCTCCCGATTCTGCGCGCACTTTGTCGACCTGCGCGTAGGTGACTTCGGAGCTCACGGGATACGTCTTGCCGCCGTACGCGATGGATTCGACGCGCAGCCCGATCTCGATTTCGTCGCCAGCCTTCTCGCTGCGATGCAATGAGGTGATCGACACCACCGCAGTCGCACCGACGGGAATGACGGTTCCGTTGGCGCCCATCACCGGATCGGCTATCTGCGCCGTGAACTTGTCACCGACGTTGTTCGTGTTGGTGCAGATCCTCTGTCCCGCCGCGAGCGAGATCTCGGATCCCGAGGAAACCACACCAAGCGGAGCTTCGGAGCCTCGCTCGGTCACACGCTCGGTGTTTCCACTCTCGGTAGTGCGTACAACCGGCTGCGCAGGTGCGGATGCCGGGGAAGGTGCCGGTGCAGTCTTCCGCGGAGTCGCGCGACGAGCAGGCGAGGCTGCGACTCGGCGCGGCGCCGGCGCCTGTGCCGGTTCGACTTCGGCTGCGACAGGCTCAGGCTCTGCTGCAACCGGAACATCCCGAAGCTCCGGCTTCGATGCAGTGTCCTGGTTCGCGAGTGCAAGATCGCGCGTGAGACTCGTATCCTCCGCGAGGACGTCGCCTTTGTTGCGATCGCTGCACGCGGCCGAGAGCGTCAGCGCCGCAATCAGCATCAGGATTTCTGTGTTCTTCATTTGATTTCTCGACTTCGGTTAAAGATCAGCGCCGCGATGTAAGTAACACCGCGGCGCAGAAAGGTTGTATTCGACCTGCCTCGACGATTCTAGAACCGGCCGCGCCTTGATCCTCCGATCGGGCTGTTCATGACTCCACCGACAACTCGTCCAAGGCCGCCGCTCGCCGCCGGCGAATTGATGACGGCTTCAGCAATTCGTCCGCTTCCGGGGAATGTGCCGACGATTGGAATGCGGTTGTTGACGGCGATGGTCGCGCCGCGTCCACGCGCGCGGCCTTCACTGCGCGGATCGCAGTCGTCGCCATCCACTACACCGCCGCGAAGCACTACCCCGATGATGGTGCCGACTCCGCTGCCGATGTCGCCTCTGCCACGGCCGACATTGCCATCACCGTAAACGCCGCCGGTCGATGCGACTGGCTGCGGCCGCGGACTCGGAAGCGCCACTTCCTGAACCGGCGACGGCGCCGGCGTGGTCGGCGCTTCCACGACTTCCTCGCTCACATCGGCTCCTTCAGCTTCGACAGGTGCGGGGGTATTTGTCGGCGCGGGCTTGTGTTTCGCGACCCGCTGCGACTGCGCCACGCGGCGCGGTGCAGGCGGAGTCGTCCGCTCGATGGATGATACGACCTGCATCGCTGGCTGCGACGCCGGCAGCGCTATCTCGCTCGCCGTGGATGCCCGCTCGAGATCTTTCTTGAACTCATCGTTTGAACCAGTTTTGCCGCTGCAGGCGGCTACCGCCAAAGCACCGGCGATTCCGGTGAGCCTGACGAACGTGCGCATGTTCATTCTCCAATCTTCAATGGCGGTCATCCGGCGCCTCTATGGCATTCGGCCCGCCTCATGGCATACACCGCGTGGCAATGGCCGGTCCGTTGCACCTTCCCTCTATAGCGGTGGATTTTCGGTCGAGAAATGTCCTCCTACGGTGACAACTTTGTCTAAACATGGTGACACAATGACCTTCGTGCGACTGGCGAGCCTGGCCTGCCTCATATTCCTGGGAATGGCCGCCTGCGACAGCGCCAGCGGACGGTCGCTCAGCGAGGCGGAGAGAAAATCGATCTCCGATTCGCTGAAGACACTGGTTCGGAGCTCGTACAACCTGAGCGGCAGGAATCCCGTTCAGAGCATGATGAGTCTGTACCCCGACTCAGGTCCAGTCTACTCCACCGCGAGCGGCCACATCTCGACGACGCGACGCGAGCTGCAGGCGCAGGTGGACACCTTCTGGCACTACGTTGGAAGCAACATGCGGAATCCCCGGTGGGAATGGACCTCCATGCACGTCGACGTTCTGGCTCGCGACGCCGCGGTGATGACCGCGTCGTACCGGATTCCGCACAACACCCCGATGAACATGGAGCACGTCATCGCCGGCGCGTGGACGGCGGTCTTTGCAAACCGGGGCGGAAAATGGGTCGTGATCCAGGAGCACCTTTCCGATGTCCCGGCGGCTATCGCAGACTCGGCCGCGCGGGCTCGAATGGATACGAGCCAGCATCAGCATTGATGGCAGGAAGACGAGGAAGAATTGGAAGAAGAGGAAGAAAACCTTTACGAACTGTTTCTCTTCCCCTTCATCCCCTGCTTCCTTTGGTTCCTGCGATTACTCGGGGGCGGCCGTCGCGTCTACCGAAGCGCTGAGATCTTCGCTGAGATTTGCATCCCCGCTGATGATCGCGCGCCACGTGATCTCATTTCCTTTGCGGAATCCCTTCTTCGTCACTTTCACTCCCTCAGGGGAAATCGCGGCGATATACGCCTGACCGTCGATCTCGATTTCCCTCTTGAGAACCTTGTCCAGTTTCGTAGCCATTAAATTCCTCGCAAGTCAGGGTTCGTTACATGCATATTCGCCGATGCCCTGCCAATCTCGCAACAATCAGATTAGATGGATAGGATGACAGAAGATCGCATTAAAGGGGCCGCCTACCTGGTTTACGAGGTCGAGCGCCGCGCCTACCCGCTTTCCGAATCGACATTCACAATCGGCCGCGATGCGAGCAGCGGCATTGTCATTCGCGAGCCGGCGGTGTCCCGTCTGCATGCCGAAGTAAAGCCGGAGGGCGAAGGATTCGTCCTCAATGCGACCGGTGCAACGGGCACGAAATTGAACGGCATGCCTGTCACCACGCTATCGAAGCTGAACGATGGCGACCGCATCGAAGTCGGCACCGTCGAGATCACCTATCGCGAAGGCCGCCTGCCCCTCGGCGTGTCGGTGGTCGATACCGTGACCATCCCCCCTGCCGATCCCGATGCGATGACGCGACGACAGACGATCACCAATCCGATACTCGGCGGGGCTCAGTCGCCGCCGGAGAAGAAAAGTTCCACGGGAATGGTGATTCTCCTTGTGGTCCTGGCCGCGTCCGCGGCCTGGTACTTCCTCGGCCGCTGAGCTCTACGCGGTGAACTGCTGAAGGACCTGAGCCTCGAGCGCCAGTCTGAGAGGCTCGAGCTCGATCTTCTCCAGGACGTCCGCGGCGAAGGCATACGTGAGCAGTCGCTTCGCCAGCGCGGGGCCGACGCCGCGGCTTCTCATGTAGAACAACGCGGTCTCGTCGAGACGGCCGACAGTCGCACCGTGAGTGCATTTCACGTCGTCGGCAAAGATCTCGAGCTGCGGCTTCGTGTCGACTCTCGCTGAATCCGACAGGAGGAGATTGTTGTTGCTCTGCTTGCCGTCGGTCTTCTGCGCTTCGGGATGGACATAGACCTTCCCGTTGAAGACTCCGTGCGAGTTTCCATCGAGAATTCCCTTGTACAGCTCATGGCTCGGGCAATTCGGTGCGACGTGCTCGATGCGTGTCTGATGGTCGACGTGCTGGGATCCGTCCACCATGTACAGTCCGTTCAGTATCGCTTCGGCCGCATCACCTGCGAGTGTCGTGTACACATTCGTGCGTGAAAGCTTCGCACCGGTCGCGAACGAGAATGACTCGTAGCGGCTGCCGCGTCCCTGCGTCACCTGGATGGTGCCGACGTGGAACGCGTTGCGCGATTCAGTCTGAAGCTTGTAGTGACCGAGGCGTGCGCCATCGGCGACGAACACTTCGGTGACTGCGTTCGTGAAGTAGCTGTCGGCGCCGACGCTCACATAGCTCTCGATCACGGTACACTGCGAGTGGCGATCGGCGAAAATCAGGTTGCGCGTCTGGACCGCGGCGCTCTCGGCGTTTGCGTCGGAGACGAAAAGCAGGTGAATCGGCTTCTCCACTACTGCATCTGCCGCGATGCGGATCACGACGCCGTCAGCTGCGAGCGCGGTGTTGAGTGCGGTGAAGGACGCGCTCTCCGGACCGGCAAGCTTCGACAGATGACGCTTCACAACTTCGCTGTCATCGGCGATCTCGGCGGCGAGTGACGTGATCGTCACGCCGGCGAGCGTTTTCGACTGAGCGTCGATCCGGTCGAGCCGGCCATTCACGAACACGATGGTGTTCCAGCTCTGTCCATACGAGAAGCGGGCAGCAGTCGCGTCTGAAACGGGATCGCCCTTGCCAGGCGAGCCGAAAATCTTTTCGGCAATCGGAGCGACGTTCGTGAAGTGCCAGTCTTCGTCCTTCATCGTCGGAAAATCGAGGCGCTCGAACGCGCCCATCGCACTGCGGCGAAGCTCGCGAAGCCACGCCGGCTCGGTGGACGTGCGGTTTCTCTCCTCGAATGCGAACCGGTACGACTCGTGAGCAGTCTCGGGATCTGCCTGAAGCACTTCGGTCACGCAGCTGCCCCGGGGATCCAGTCGTACCCCTTTTCCTCGAGCTCGAGGGCGAGCTCCTTCCCGCCGGATTTCACGATGCGGCCATTTGCGAGAACGTGCACGAAATCCGGAATGATGTAGTTGAGAAGGCGCTGATAGTGCGTGACCACTATCGTCGCATTGTCGCTGCGCCGCAGCGAGTTCACGCCGTGAGCGACGACCTTGAGCGCGTCGATGTCGAGGCCGGAGTCGGTCTCGTCGAGAATCGCAAGCCGTGGCTCGAGAACGGCCATCTGGAGAATCTCGTTGCGCTTCTTCTCTCCGCCGGAGAATCCGGTGTTCACCGAGCGATTCATCATTGCCGGATCAATGTCGACGAGCTTCGTCTTCTCTTCCATCAGATCCAGGAACTCGAGCGGATCGAGCTCCTCCATTCCCTTCGCCTTGCGAATCTCGTTGTACGCCGAGCGAAGGAAGTAGGCGTTCGTCACGCCTGGAATCTCGATTGGGTACTGGAACGCGAGAAAGATTCCCTCCTGCGCTCTCACCTCGGGATCCATCTCCAGGAGATTCCGACCGTCGTACAGTACTTCGCCCTCGGTCACGTCGTATCCCGGGTGGCCGGCGAGCACCTGCGCCAGCGTGCTCTTGCCGGAGCCGTTTGGCCCCATTACGGCATGAACCTCACCTGCTTTGACGGTGAGGTCGATTCCGCGGAGGATTTCTTTTTCGCCGATACTGGCGCGAAGGTTCTTGATATCGAGCAAGGTTCGATTGTTTTGAATGTTTGAAAAATCCACGACCTGCGAGCCGTTAGTCGGTAGCCTTTTGCGGTAGCTGTAGGCTATAAGCTGTAAGCATGTCGTTACGTCGGTGGCTTATGGCTTAAAGCATATAGCTCCCGCTAATCGCTACAGACTAAGCGCTTCGGTTTCCCTACCCTACCGATCCTTCCAGCGTGATCCCCAACAGCTGCTGCGCTTCAACGGCAAACTCCATCGGCAGCTCCTGAAAAACCTCACGACAGAATCCCGAGACAATCATCGACACAGCATGCTCAGCCGAGAGTCCCCGCTGCTTGCAGTAGAAGATCTGATCCTCTCCGATCTTCGACGTCGATGCCTCGTGCTCGAGAGTAGCGGTGTTGTTCTGAACCTCGATGTACGGGAAGGTGTGCGCGCCGCACTCGTTGCCGATGAGCATCGAATCGCACTGCGTGTAGTTCCGGGCGCCTGACGCCCGCGGAAGAATCTTGACCTGCCCGCGATACGAATTGTTTCCGCGCCCGGCTGAGATTCCCTTCGACACGATGTTCGACTTCGTGTTCTTGCCGATGTGAATCATCTTCGTGCCGGTGTCGGCCTGCTGGCGATTGTTGACGACCGCGACCGAGTAGAACTCGCCGGTGGAATTGTCGCCCTGCAGAATCACGCTCGGATATTTCCACGTGATTGCTGACCCCGTCTCCACCTGTGTCCACGAGATCTTGGAATTCACGCCGGCGCACTTTCCGCGCTTCGTCACGAAGTTGAAGATGCCGCCCTTCCCCTCTGAATCGCCCGCATACCAGTTCTGCACCGTCGAGTACTTGACCGACGCGTTGTCGAGCGCGATCAGCTCGACGACGGCAGCATGCAGCTGGTTCGTGTCGCGGCGCGGCGCGGTGCAACCCTCGAGATAGCTGACCGACGCGCCTTCGTCGGCAATGATGAGCGTTCTCTCGAACTGGCCAGTATCCGCCGAGTTGATGCGGAAGTACGTCGACAGCTCCATCGGGCACTTCACACCCTTCGGCACGTAGCAGAACGACCCGTCGCTGAAGACGGCCGCGTTCAGCGCGGCGAAGAAGTTGTCGCTGTGCGGAACCACTGTGCCGAGATAGCGCTCGACCAGCTCCGGATGGTTCTGAACCGCTTCACCGAACGAGCAGAAAATGATGCCGTACCTGGCAAGCTCCTCCTTCATCGTCGTGCCGACCGAGACCGAATCGAAGATCGCGTCGACCGCGACACCCGCGAGCTTCTTCTGCTCCGTCAGCGATATTCCGAGCTTGTCGTAGACTCTCAGGAGCTCGGGATCGACCTCATCGAGACTCTGGAGCGGCTTGACCGACTTCGGGGCCGAGTAGTAGATGATGTTCTGGTAGTCGATCGGCTCGTAGTGGAGGTTGCTCCAGTGGGGCTCCTTCATCGTGAGCCAGCGGCGATAGGCTTTGAGCCTCCATTCGAGCATGAACGCCGGCTCGTTCTTCTTGGACGAGATGAGCCGTACGACGTCCTCGCTCAGGCCGCGCGGAATGGTATCCGTCTCGACGTCGGTCACGAAGCCGTAGGGATACTCCTTGTTGACCAGTGATTCGATAGCGGTGCTCATCCCCTAACTCCTTGGCGTTACAGCACTTCGTGACATAGATTGAATCCTAAGTAAACTTGTCGGGATAGTCAACGAAACGGGCTTGATGGCGGACTCCAATGACTTCGAAAATGTGGCTTCCGTGGACGACGTGCCGGACGAGGGAACCCTCGCCGTGGTGCGCTCGGACGGAGCGCGGATATGCCTCATCAAGTCCCAGGGCCGCATTTCGGCCGTCTCCGACAACTGTACCCACCAGGATTTCGAGATGAACCTGGGTGACGTCCTGCCGGATGGTACGATCCAGTGCGCCTGGCACGGAGCGCGGTTCGACTGCGCGACCGGTGAGGTGAGACAGGGTCCGGCCCTCACGCCGCTGCCGGTTTATGAGGTCAAGGTGGACGGCACGAGGCTTCTCGTGACGAGAGGAGCACCACAATGAACCTCAAAACCGACTTTCCGATCCTCGCGAACTACCCGGGGATGCATTACCTCGACTCGGCCGCCACCTCCCAGAAGCCAAAGGTGGTTCTCGATGCCATCACGGAATTCTACGAGACCGGCAACGCCAATCCTCACCGCGGTGCGTATGCGCTTTCAGTCGAGGCGACCGACCGGTACGACGGGGCGAGAAAGCGTGTCGCGAAATTCGTCGGACTCGGTGATTCCGACTGCCTGATCTTCACGCGCGGAACGACCGAGTCGATCAATCTCGTGGCCGGCTCCTATGGCCGGGCGAATGTGCAGGCCGGTGACGAGATAGTGATCACGGCACTCGAGCATCACGCGAACTTCGTCCCATGGCAGCAGCTTGCGATCGAGAAAAAGGCGAAGCTGCGCATCTGCGACCTCACCTCCGACCACCGCCTCGACCTGGATTGCCTGTCGGGACTGATGACCGCGAAAACACGGATCGTCGCGATCAATCACGTCTCCAATGCACTAGGCACGATCAATCCGGTGAAGGATATCGCGCGAATAGTGCGCGAGCGCTCCGATGCCGTTCTCGTTTGCGACGGAGCGCAGGGAGTTCCGCACCTCGAGGTCGGCTTCGACGATCTTGGTGTCGACTTCTATGCCTTCAGCGGCCACAAGATGTGCGGACCCATGGGCATCGGCGGCCTCCTCGGCAGGCGTGAGCTTCTCGACGCGATGCCTCCGTATCAGATGGGCGGCGACATGATCGAGTTCGTTTACGACGAGTCCACGACGTGGAACGTTCTCCCGCACAAGTTCGAGGCGGGCACGCCGAATGCCGCCAATGCCGTCGGTCTCGCGGCTGCCGCGGAGTATCTCGATTCGATTGGAATGAATGAAGTGCTTCGGCACGAGCGGTCGCTGACGGCCGAGGCGAGCGAGCGGCTGGCAGCTATCGAGGGAGTTACGATCTACGGGCCGCAGCCGTCTATGCGAAGCGGCGTGGTGAGCTTCACCATGGGTGACGTGCACCCGCATGATCTGGCGACGATTCTCGACGGCGACGGCATCTGCATTCGCGCGGGTCATCATTGCGCCCAGCCGCTGATGCGGCGTCTCGATGTGCCCGCTACGGCGCGCGCATCGTTCTACGTCTACAACGATTCAGCTGACGTTGACGCGCTGGTCGAAGGCGTTCTCAAGGCAAAGGAGATCTTCGGGCATGCAGCCGTCTGATCGCTCCACTCAGATCAGCGCGCTGTACCAGGAGATGATCCTGGATCACTACCGCCGTCCGCGAAACAAAGGTCAGATAGAGAATCCTGACGAGACGATCGTGATGAAGAATCCGCTCTGCGGCGACGAGATCACCGTTCAGGTCAAGCGCGATGGCGATACGATCTCGGATATCGGATTCTCAGGCCGCGGCTGTTCGATATCCCAGGCCTCGGCGTCGATGATGACTCAGCTGGTGAAAGGCAAGAAGGTGGAGGAGATCGATTCCCTTCGCGCGCGCTTTCGAGACATGGTAATGGGAAATGAGGGAGAGGAGGACAAGTCGCTGGGCTCCCTGCGGGCGCTGAGCGGAGTCGCCAGATTTCCGGCGAGGGTCAAGTGTGCGCTCCTTGCATGGAATGCCCTCGAAGAAGGGATGAGGAACAGAGGCTGAAAGAACATGAACAGGCTTGGGTTGCTTCTTCTTGTCGTTCCAGGCATTGCTGCAGCACAACCGAGAAAGGATTCGGTAGACGCCCGGCGTAAGGCCAGCACGGCGCAGGCCCGGTTCGAGCTCGTTCGCCGGCAGAATCTCCCTCTCTCGTATACCGGGTCCGGCGAATGTGACGCCCGCATCGGCCGCTTCTGCCAGTGGAACAACGAATACGACACCATCGAAGCGAAGCTGCCACGCGTCATCCGACGTGCACGCGAGGGGCTCATTGCGGCGCTCGACTCCGCAGCCAGGCGATCGCCGCGGGATGGTTGGATCACCGGACAGCGCGTCCGATACCTGATCGAGGCTCGAAACGACACAGCTGCCTTGAGAGTGGCGCGTGAGTGTCGCGCAGCTGAGTGGTGGTGCGCCGCTCTAGAGGGATTGGCGCTTCACGAGGCATTCAGCGGCGCAGCGTCCGACAGCGCGTTTGCCCGAGCGCTGAGGCTCATGCCCGAGAGCGAGAGGTGCCGCTGGACGAACATGACGGCGATTCTCGATTTCCAGCACCAGCGGCGATTCAAGAAAGTGGGATGCGGGAAGAATGATCAGGTTGCCGAGCGGTTCTGGTGGCTCGCGGATCCTTTCTGGTCGATCGATGGGAACGACCGCCGAACCGAGCATTACGCCCGTCACACGATGGCGAAGATTCAGGAGCCGGCACGAAATGCCTACAACCTGGCGTGGTCGAACGACCTGCGTGAAATGGTCGTCCGGTACGGTTGGGCGCGGTACTGGACGCGCGGTCCGGGCAACGGCCTCGAGCCGACCAACGGTCCGATCTCCGGTCATGAGGCCACTCCCAATTATCACTTCATGCCTGTCTCGATGAGCGCCGACTCGACCCCGGCTGTCAGGTTCGACCTCGATCTCGACGGTTCATCGGAGCGCTACTCTCCGGCCATCGCGCGGCGCGTGTTCGAGATCGAGCCGCAGATCGCTGTGTTCCGTCGCGGCGATTCTTCGCGAGTGGTCGTCGCGTACGACGTAAGCGCCCGGCCCGAGCTGGACTCGACGCGTGTGACCGGTGCACTCGTGATCGCGCGGGATGAGATGTCGCCGATGCATGTGTCAGCTGACAGTGCGGAGCGCAGGGGCGCGCTCAGTGTCGTCGTTGACTCGCGTCCCCAGTTCATGAGCCTCGAAGTTCTGAACGCTGCCAATCGCCGGGCAGCCGGATGGAAGCGCGCTGTGCTTCCTCTCAAGGGCTATCGGCCGGGTTCGGTCTCACTGTCGGATCCTCTCATGTTCGATCCCTCGGATTCCGAGGTGGCCGATCTCGAGTCGGCAATGAGAACAGCGATCGGCGGCAACAAGGTTCGCCGCGGGAAAGTCGGTATTTACTGGGAGACGTACGGTCTCGCGCGCACCGACAGTGCGCAGCCCGTTTCGCTCACGCTCACGCGCGTGCAGGTCGGCACAATGCGTCGAATCGGCGAATCGATTGGACTGGCTTCCCGATCGAGCCCGCTCACGATCCGCTGGAATCAGATGATGGCTTTGGGAAGCGTCACGGCGAGATCGGTAATACTCGATCTCTCGTTGATTCCAAAAGGCCGATATCTGCTGCGGATCGAAACAGGCGCGGGCCAGAAAACAGCGAACGCATCGACCCGAGTCATCGAGATCGACTGAGGCGGGCTGAACGGAAGAGCACGGTTCCGATGATCAGCCCGATCGCGTAGCCGTATGGCAATCCCGCCGCGATCAATCCCACCATGACCACAAGCAGCATCGACCTCGCATCACCGGTCTGATCGCGGATCATGGTGACCAGAGCTGCCGCTTCGAAAAAGAGCAGCACGCCGAGAATCGGGAGCGGAAAGACCTGCACTACCTGCTGGAATCCCGATGCGAAGAAAAGCCCGAGTATGAGAAAGATCGATCCGTATATCAGAATCGATCCGCCCGTGCGCGCGCCGAATGTGTAGTGACCGACGAGCCCGCCTGATCCGTGGCAGGTCGGCACTCCACCGAAGAATGGATTCACGAGATTCATGAGAGCGTAGGAGAGACTCAGCTTGCGCACGGTGACATTGCGCTCGGGGAACAGATCCTCCGCCACCTGTCGCGTCGCCAGAATGGAATTCCCGATCGACAGCGGGATCTGCGGAAGCGCGAGCAGCGCGAATCCGGTCGCGACGTCGCTCACGCTCACTGGTCGAACATGCGGCAGCGTGAATCCCGCGGCATTCGAGAAATCCGAGCTGCTCAGCTTGTATACGAGAGCATAGACGACGCCGATCGCAATTACGGGAATCGCCGGCGGAAAGCGGCGGTTGCCGAACAGCGCGATGATCACGAGAAACCCGATCGCCGCGAGCGCATAACCGCGCATGCCATCGGCCTGCACGTAATCCCTGAGCGCGAGCATCGCCAGCTGGATTCCCAGTCCCAGCTGCAAACCGCGGATGACCGCTTTCGGAACAACCCGCGCCAGCCATGTGATTCCACCCGTGAGAGTGAGTGCAAGCATCACGAGCCCGATCGCGAGCCCTCCGCCATACAGGACTTCTGGCGCAATCTTCTGAGTTATCACCAGCACAGCCACAGCCTTGAGCGGCTGCACGGGCATCGGCATGCGATACCTGAGCGCCGTTGCGTATTGCATCAGACCGAACATCACGAGCACGCTCGCACTGTGCAGCCCCGCGGCGAGAATCATCCCGACAATCAATGGGAGATCGGTGCCGATATCGCCGAACGCACCGGCGAGCTCGTTTCTGTCGAACCTGATTCCGCCTCTGGTGGTGGTCACACCTATATTGTACGGCTGCTGATCAATCACGACTACATGACAGACTTCACGATAGAAATCGACAATGCGGTGAAGCGATACGCCGAGCACGTTGCTGTGCGCGACCTTTCGCTGCGGGTTCCGCGAGGCGCCGTCTACGGATTGCTCGGTCCCAATGGAGCGGGCAAGACGACGACTATCCGCATGATCCTCAACATCATCGCGCCCGACTCCGGCACCATCCGCATCCTGGGCCATCCGTTCGACGACCCCGCGATCACCGATCGCATCGGCTACCTCCCCGAGGAGCGCGGCCTCTATCGCAAGATGCAGGTGCGGCGCGTTCTCCGGTTTCTTGCCGAGCTCAAGGGAATGAACCGCTCCGAGGCGGACCGGCGCATCGACATGTGGCTCGAGCGATTCGATCTCAAGACGCCCGAGAAGGACTGGGGCCTCTCGAAGATCGATGAGCTTTCGCGCGGCATGCAGCAGAAGGTCCAGTTCATCGGTACGCTGCTACACGATCCCGATCTCGTGATTCTCGACGAGCCCTTCTCGGGGCTCGATCCAATCAACGCTCAGGCACTCAAGGACACCATCATCGACCTCAAGCAGCGGGGGAAGACGATCATCTTCAGCACGCACGTGATGGACAACGCCGAGCGGATCTGCGACTCGGTGTGCATCATCGCTCGCGGGGAGAAGGTTCTGGACGGTCCGGTGAGCGAGATCAGGGAGTCGCACGGTCATCGCAACGTCGCGCTCGCCCTGGGCGGCGCTCCGACTTCGGCGGTGGCAACAGTGCTTGCCGACCGCTCCCTCGTGAGCCGCGTCGACGATTCCAATCGCTACTTCGAAGTCGAGATGGCCGACGGCGCCGATCCGCAGGCGCTGCTTCACCGAATCGTTGGAACCGGCGCAACGGTGAACCGGTTCGAGATCGTGCGGCCGTCACTGCACCAGATTTTCCTCGAGCGCGTCGGCGCAACGGGAATCGAAATGGGGATGTCGGGCCATGGCTAAGCTCTGGGCGATCGTCAAGCGCGAGTATCTCGAGCGCGTACGCACCAAGTGGTTCATTTTCGCGACCATCTTCGGCCCGATCTTCTTCGGCGCCATGATCATCATTCCCGCGGTGATGTCAAAGCGGTCGCGGTCGACGATGGAGTTCAGCAACACGCGCATCCTCGATGCGACCAGCACCGGAATCGGAAGGCGGATATCGGATGCGATGAATCGCGGCCGCGCTCCCGGCGCCGCTTCACCGCAAGTGGTCATCGTGCCGCCGAGCGAGCTTTCGCTGGCCGAGAGCACGGCGACGAAGGAAGTGATGCGCAAGGAGCTGAGCGGCTATCTCATCGCCGACCAGAATACGCTGAGCGGCGCGGAGATCCGTTATGCCGGGCGCAATGCGACGTCGATCGGCGACATGGAGCGCGTGCGCGCCGCCGTGAAGGAGGCCGTGCTGGCACAGCGCCTGGAGAGCGCGGGCATCGATTCGAGCCGGGTGCGCGACATGACGTTCGTGCCGCTCCGCATGAAGTCGGACCGTATCAGCGACAAGGGTCGAGGAGGATCGGGTACGATCAGCATCATCTTCGCCGGAGCGATCGCCTTTCTCCTGTACATGTCGATCGTTCTGTACGGCCAGAACGTCCTGCGCGGGGTGCTCGAGGAAAAAACCACGCGCGTGGCGGAAGTGGTCGTGTCGAGCGTCCAACCCGAGACCCTGCTTGCCGGCAAGGTCCTCGGCGTGGGCGCTGTGGGTCTGACTCAGCAGATCCTGTGGGTCATCACGACGGTCCTGATGTTCAAGCTGCGTGGTCCCATTCTGCAGAAGTTCGGAGTGTCGACCATGCCGTTCGCGCTTCCCGACATCTCGATCGGTCTCGCACTGCTTCTTCTGTTGTTCTTCGTGCTCGGATTCATCTTCTACTCATCGCTCTATGCGGCCGTCGGCGCGTCGGTGAACACGGAGCAGGAGGCGCAGCAGGCAGTTCAGCCAATGCTGATTCTGCTGGTTGCCACGGCAATTTTTATCAATCCGATACTAATTAACCCGACATCGACGCTGGCGACGGTGATGTCCCTGCTTCCCTTCTCGGCGCCGATCATCATGCCGCTCCGGCTCTCGCTCGGGAGCGTGCCGTGGTACGAGCTGGCGATTTCGCTCGTGGGAGTGCTTCTGGCGTGTGTCGGAGCTACGTGGCTCGCAGCCCGTATCTACCGCGTCGGACTGTTGATGTATGGTAAGAAGCCGACGCTGCGTGAGATGGGTCGATGGATTTCCTACTCCAGGTAAGTACAGGTTAACCGCCGAGGCCGCCGAGGCCGCCGAGGCCGCCGAGAACGCCGAGGCCGCCGAGAAAAAATTAAAAAAAAGGCCCGATTGAGAAGATCTCTCATCGGGCCCGTGTTTTTCTCGGCGCTCTCGGCGGTTAATCGTCGTTAAGTAGTTGCCTGAGCCGACATCGGCGTCTCACAGTATCGGTCGAACGCCGCAACGAGATCGTCCGCAATCTCTCCCGACGTTCGTCCTTCGATCTGATGCCGCTCGAGCATGAAAACGATCTTCCCGTCCTTGAGCAGCCCGATCTGCGGTGAGGAAGGCGGATAGCCCGTGAAGTAGCTGCGCGCACGCTGCGTGGCGGGAATGTCCTGCCCGGCGAACACTGTCGTGAGGGCGTCGGGCTTCACCGCATGCTGTAGCGCACGCGCAACTGCGGGGCGCGCATTGCGGGCAGCGCAACCGCAGATGGAGTTCACGACTACCAGCGTCGTCCCCTTCGAATCCTTCAGCTTCGCGTCCACTTCCTCCGGTGTCCGCATTTCTTCAACACCGAGCTGCGTCAGCTCCTGCCGCATCGGCGTTACATATCTCTCGTCGTACATCAGTGTCCCCGCTTATCGTGGTGTTTCCTGCGTTCTCCGAATAATAAGGGATCGATGTCCTGAGTCCTATTGGCGCGGCGCTCGATGAATCCCTCACCGGGAATGCCTGCGCGAACCGTGCCTTCGCTCCACGCTGCGTGCTCCTTCCTCAGAATCACGAAGCGCACCCACTTCACGGTGAGACCGAGGAAGAGAGCAAAGAGAGAGATGACGAGAGTGCGCCACAGGACGGTGCTCGCGGCCATCCCCGGCCAGTCGTGCAGGTGCGCAGCGGCGCTGCTTCCGATCGGCTCGCGCCCCGACCAGATGAGCACGAGACTCGCGAGCATCTCCGACGCGCCCTCGGCAAGTCCGAAGACCGGAGCTCGCCACAGCCAGTCGCGGAGCGGGAAGCGGCTCAGATGAAGTGTCGCCATCAGGAGCAGGAACAGCGCACCGATGCCGAGCGCGATTGCCGCATTGGTCACGGTCGACGCCTGGCTCAGCACCATCATCCGATAAAGCCGCGCGACGATTCCCGTGACGAGCGCCATCTCGAAGAGAGACCGCGCGAGACGAGCGAACGCAGCGGGCTCGCGAACACGGATAGCTCCGGTCAGCCGCTGCCTCAAACGCTCGCTGTTCTGACTCGCGATAAAATCGCGCATGATGGAATCTACTGTTGGTACCCGTTAGACGCGGCTAACGGGCTGAGCGTTACCAAAAAGCCGGACGACTAGTCGTTAGGATTGCCATGCATAACCGACTGTGGATCGCCGGAATTCTGGCCGCCACGCCGATACTGGCGTTGAGCCCGGCCGCGTTCCCGGCATCGAACGAAGCGGGTTGCGTTAGAAGCGCAGCCGGAGCCCGCTACAACCAGCGGCTCTTCACGTCGCTCATGCGCCGCAAGGACGCGATCGCAAGCCGAACGCTCGAGACGTACGGCGTGGAGCGTGTACATCGGCGCGAGGTGAGGCCCGTCACCGATCCAGTCGTATGCGAGCGGGCCGCGATGGCGTACGGCCGGGTGATGCGGGATGAGTCCTCGGACAGGAAGGTTCACATCCTGCGCGTCGGCGACCGCTACATCGTGATGGATCCGGATTATCGCCCGGACGACTACCGCCGCGCGGTCACCTTCGATTCGACATTCACTCAGCCGATCGCGCTCGTAGCCGAGTAGCCGCAGTTACCGGATCCTGTGCCCGATCCGATTCCACCTGATGTCTGTGATGAAGGGCAGCGGCTTGTCCGAGTCGTCAGCGTTGTACGCGTAGTACACGAACATCGGCTGGCCGCGCACGTTCTCGCGCGGAACGAAGCTCCAGTAGCGCGAATCCTTCGAGTTGTACCTCGAGTCGCCCATCATGAAGAAATGCCCGGGCGGCACGACGAGTGGGCCCCAGTTGTCGTGCGTCGGTTCGGCGGGAGCAGCGCCGAATCTGGATGACTTGAGTCCGGCTGCCTTCTGCCAGTCGAAGAGCGCATCCTTCGAATCGAAAATCTGGGCCGAGTCGGCAGGCACGAAGTTGTGCCTGGACACTGCGCCATTCAGGTATAGAACTCCATTCCGCATGAACAGCGTGTCGCCGGGCTGTCCGACGAGCCGCTTCACGAGGGTGGGATTCGGATCCCACGGCTGGTCGATCTGTGTCGGGGACTTGAAGACGACTACGTCGCCGCGCGCCGGGTCGCGGTATCCCGGCAGATGACGGCTGGTGAACGGAATGTGCGGACCGTACACCAGCTTGTTCACGAAAAGCCAGTCTCCGACCAGCAGCGTAGGAATCATGCTGCCCGACGGAATCCTGTACGCTTCGATGATGAAGGTGCGGAGAAAGATGAAGAACAGAAGCGCGCTCAACAGCGCCTTGAAATTCTCCCAGAAGCGAAGCAGCGCCGACCGCTGCGCAAAAGGGCGCGCCCCTTGAGCGCGCCCTTTGCCCGATGCGACAGCCAATTGGTTACTTGAGGTGCTTGTTGACGAGTCGTGTCATCTCGAACATGGAAACCTGCTTGCTTCCGCCGAACACGGGGCGGAGGTTGTCGTCGGCGTTGATCATGCGACGGTTCTTCGAATCCTGAAGTCCCTTACGCTTGATGTAATTCCAGAGTTTCTTCGTGACTTCGGTGCGAGGCATCGGACTCGTTCCAACTACGGCGCCGAGCTGTGCGCTCGGGGTCATCGGCTTCATGAAGGCGGCGCTGGGAGTGCGCTTCGACGCGCTCTTCTTCTTTCCCGAGCTCTTCTTTGCGCTGGACTTCTTCGCCGACGACTTCTTGGCTGAGGACTTCTTCTTCGCCGAGCTCTTCTTCTTGGTTGCCATCGCTTCTCCTGGGTGGTTTGATCGGGCGGCCGAATTTCATGCCGACGCGCTCTCGCGTCACGCGAGGCAAAGTATAGTCACAAATGCCAATTGCAAGAGGGAAAACCGGAGTATTTCATAGGGGAAAAACAGTCAGGACGCGAGAAGCTCCATCATCTTCACGTCGTACGGATCGGGCGTCGGGTCGTCATCGGCGATGTCGTAGTTCTTCTGCGGTGTCTCGAGAATCAGCGGCACTCCCTTCGATCGAGGGTCGGCGAGCAGCCACCGAAACGGATCGACTCCGATGAGCCCGTCCCCTATGAGAACGTGCCGATCCTTGTTCGATCCGAGAGCATCGGCGCTGTCGTTCAGATGGAAAAACGCGGGCGGCTCACCTGTCTTCTCCTCGAAGTCATCGAGTATCGCCTTGAACATCGCCTTCGATTCCGTGATGTCGTAACCGGAGCAATACAGGTGGCACGTGTCGAGTCCGTACCCCGTGCGGGGTCGTAACGATTTCGGTACATACGAGAGAATCTCGGCGATCTCGTCCGCTGTCTTCCCCATGGTGCGACCGGCGCCGGCGGTATTCTCGATGAGGAGCCGCGTCTCCGATTCGACCGCCTTCAGCGCATCAGTGATCGCCTTCGCGATGCGCTTCGCCGATGCCGACCGGTCACTCGCGCCCGCCGATCCCGAGTGAAAACACACGCATCCCACGCCGAGCGCGCTCGACCTCTCGAGCTCCTTCATCAGCCCGCCCGCGGCGCGCACGTACTTCTCGTCGTCGGGCGTCGCCACGCTCAGGACATACGCGGCGTGCACCACGACGTGCTCCGGCTCGATCCTCGTTTCCGCCAGCGCCGACTTGAATCGCTCCACGCGCTCCGGCTTGATCGAGATCTTGTCGCCATAGTATTTCGGGATGGCGGTGAAAAGCTGCATCGCGGTCATGCCCGCGTTGCCGGCGCGCTTCACCGCCATGTGAATGCCGCCGTTGTTGATAGTGTGCGCGCCGAGGAAGCGAGCCATCAGCGGAATTTCACTCCTGCCGAGATGAGAATCATCGACCGTGAGGCGCCATCATTCAGCTCTCGGAAGACACGATGGTATCGCGCCTCGGCGAATGTTCTTATGCCGAGAAGGGGCATGGTCGCTCCGAAACCACCATTGATGCCGGTGTGAGTTTGCCTCTCCGGAAAGGTGTACTGAGCGCACTCACCCGTGCACGTCCAGTCGTATTCCAGCTGATACGATCCAACACCGGCGAGCAGATAGGGAGAGACCGAGTTGTCACCCGGGTAGCTCGCTGAATCAGGTCCGAGGTTGAGCAGAACGTTGACGGTTCCAAATGCGATTTTTCCGTCAGTCGTCACTGTCACGCCAGCCCCAACGATTTCCTTGCTTCCCAGCTTTACGTATGTGCCGTCGACGCGGACGTCGAGCGGACCCCAGGCTCTCATCTTGAAGAGTCCGCCGGCGAGCCAACCGTTACCTACCTCGTCCTTGAAGTCGCCGCTGATGGAGGACACCCCGCCAAAAATTCCTGCGGTCGGACGGCCGGGACCTTGCGCCCGAGCGGTCGTGGCGAGCGAGGTGACGACAATTGCTGCGACGACGATCGTACGGATTTGATTCATGTCTTTCCCCAGAGTGTTGGATTGTGGTCAACCAGTTTTTCAAAGTCGCCGATTTACTGCGTGCGCCACAATCCCGCCCGGTACATCGGTCTCGTCGCACTGACCGCGGAATTTGGCGAGTACTCACTCCACCAGAGGCGAATCGAGTCGCCCTCGATGCGAACGACCGGCTGCCGCGCCCGGCCGTTCTCACTCGTTGCCTGTATCCGGCTCTCGAAAATGTGTCCCATGGTCTTCGAGAGCGCGACGCCGATGATGGGCTGAGTGGAATTCGGGTCCTCGTATGCGACGACGACCCGGTCTCCTTCCGACGAGACGCTGGCTCTCGAAGGATTCCTGCCAAACACTATCGGAACAGGCGAGTGAAAAGTTGCACCTGCGTCCATCGAGTGCGCGAAGAAGATGCCCGCTCCCCTCTCCGGCTCGGCGAAATACGCAACGTGGATGTAGCCGCTCGAGTCGTCTGCAGCGATCGCCGGGGCGGGCCGTCCGCATCCTCGCGCGCCGTGGTCGGTGGAGTCGGCGATCACTGGAGTCCTCCAGGTTCGGTCCTCCATGCGCGATGACATCAGCACCGCGCTCGAGTCGGGCCTCGATTCCCACCATGCGGCGTAATCGTGCGCGCCGGTTTTCGCGACGCGAAGCGATCCCGGGCACGCGCTTGCTGACGGAACGGACTGGAGAGCACCGGGGAATTCGCGAGGAGTGCGCGGATCGTGGCCGTGGACCACGGGCCCCCATTCGACTGGTGAGCTCGTGCAGGCAAGTGCGCTCAGTAGAACCATTCCGGCGAGTTCTCGCATTCAGGGAAACATAAATACGGGGAACGGCGGGGGTCCTCACAGATGGCACAGTTAGAGACATGGATGACACAGAAACTACGGAACACCTTTTTTTCTTTTGACGCCGGAAAAACGTAGTTTTGTGGTTCAAAACAAAAACCAAACCGTCCGTAGTTCTGTGTCATCTGTGAGTC
>DASWQD010000401.1:0-6465 GCA_036398255.1 Gemmatimonadaceae bacterium
GGGACCGCCTGTCTCGAGCCCTTGTACGAGAAAGCTTCCCCGCCTCACCCGCGTTTCTGCGGAGTATCCGGTAGACAGGTTTTCAACCCGAACGATCGCGGCATCGACCACGGCCCCGTCTCGCGATGTGACCGTGCCCCTGATCGCCGCCGTCGTGCCCTGCGCGAGGAGATTCGTGGAACGACCAAGGGCAAGGCACGAGGCGGTAACTACCGCCAGGCGCCAGCTCTCAAGTCGCAGCCAGCCGCGCCAAAAGCGTCTCATCCACCTCCGGCCTGTTCGCGCGTTCCATGGTGTTCGAGCGTAGTCAAAAGCCTATCCGCGCGCATGCAAACCGGCAAGCTGAAACGACAAAGCCCGCCGGACTCCTGGCGGGCTTCGCGTCGAGGTTTTGAAGCCGGCCTACTGAACCGCGTTGATCATGTCGAAGATCGGGAGGTACATCGAGACGACCATGCCTCCGACCACGACGCCGAGGAATACGATCATCACGGGCTCGAGCAGCGACAGAAGGTTGCTCACTGCGGCGTCGACTTCCTCATCGTAGAAGTCGGCGATCTTCGCGAGCATCTCGTCGAGACCACCCGTCTGCTCACCGACCGAGATCATCGAGATGACCATCGGGGGGAACACGCCCGACTTCTTGAGCGGAGCGGCGATTGTGTCACCGCCGGCGATCGACGAGCGCGACTCCATGATCGCATCCTGGACCACGCGATTGCCCGCTGTCTTCGCCGTGATCTCGAGGCCGTCGAGAATGCTCACGCCGGAGCTGACGAGCGTTCCCAGGGTGCGCGTGAACCGCGACACTGCGGATTTTCTCAGCACGTCGCCTAGGACCGGCACCTTCAGCATGAAGCGGTCGATCTTCAGCTTCCCGTTCGAGGTGGCGTGATACCGCTTGAACATGAACGCACTCGCGCCGATCACGCCGAGCACGATATACCAGTAGCCCTTGAGGAATCTGGACGCGCCCATGACGATTCGCGTCGGGAGCGGCAGTGCCAGTCCCGCCGAGGCGAACAGGTTCTCGAACACCGGAATGACGAAGATGAGGAGCACCGTCACCGCAATCGCGGCGACTGTCATGATCACGCCAGGGTAGATCATTGCGCCCTTCACCTTTCTGATGAGGGCGTCGTTCTTTTCCATGAACGTCGCGAGGCGCATGAGAATGGTATCGAGAATACCACCGGCCTCACCGGCCGCGACCATGTTCACATAGAGATTGCTGAACGCCTGAGGATGCTTCGCAAGCGCGTCGGCGACCGTGTTTCCGGACTCGACGTCGAACACCACCTTCCGCATGATCTCCGACAGCGTCTTGTTCTGGCTCTGCTCGGCCAGAATGGTCATCGCCTGCACGAGGGGAAGACCGGCGTTGATCATCGTCGAGAACTGACGAGTCAGGATGACGATGTCGCGCATCTTGATGTGGCCGCGCTTCGGCTTTTTCGGCGTGGCCTCGTCGATCTTGACGACGTTCAGGCGCTGGCGCCGGAGCTGCGCGATCACGTCATCGCGTGACGCCGCTTCCAGCGTCGCGGTGCGCATCTCGCCCGCAAAGGATCTTGCTGTATAGGTAAACGTTGCCATCTGTGGTTTCCCGTATGCTTATGGCTTATAGCGAACAGCTACCAGCTGCCGTGCAATGCCGCCACCCGCGGACGGCGCCCCCTCTCGAACACCGCCGCGGATGACGGACATGTACTGCTATCTCCGTTGCGTCAGACCGCCCGTGAGCGGCCGCTGACCCGGCAACGGCTTCTTTTCGTCAGTCTCCGGATCCTTGCCGATCATGCGGTTGAACTCGTCCTGCGAATTCGTCACGCGCAACGCTTCGTCGAGCGTGATCTCCTTGCTCATGTAAAGGGCATACAGAGCGTCGTTCAGCGTCTGCATGCCGAACTTCTTTCCAGCCTGCATCGACGAGTAGATCTGGTGCACCTTGTCGTCGCGGATCAGTGCCCTGATTGCGGGCGTGACGACGAGAACCTCCGCCGCCATCGCACGCCCTCTCCCGGTCGCTCTCGGAACGAGGGTCTGAGTGATGATTCCCTCGAGCACGAAAGCGAGCTGAGCGCGAACCTGCGCCTGCTGGTGCGACGGGAACACGTCGATGATGCGGTTGATCGCCTCGGCCGCTGAGTTCGTGTGAAGTGTCGCGAACGCGAGGTGACCTGTTTCTGCGATTGTGAGAGCGGCCTGAATTGTCTCCAGGTCGCGCATTTCACCGATCAGGATGACGTCGGGGTCCTCACGCAGCGCGAACTTGAGAGCGTTGGCGAACGACTTCGTGTCCGTTCCGACCTCGCGCTGGTTGATGAGGCAGCCCTGATGCTTGTGAATGAATTCGATCGGGTCTTCGACGGTGATGATGTGGCCCTTTCGCTCGCGATTGATCTTGTCGATCATCGCCGCGAGTGTCGTCGACTTACCCGAACCGGTGGGGCCGGTTACAAGCACCAGGCCTCGCGGTTTTTCCGCCATCTTCGCGATCGAAGCGGGCAGGCCGAGGTCCTGGAATGTCTTGATCGAAAAAGGAATCTGCCGGATCACCATCGAGA
Source organism: Gemmatimonadaceae bacterium (assembly GCA_036398255.1). Lineage (GTDB taxonomy): Bacteria > Gemmatimonadota > Gemmatimonadetes > Gemmatimonadales > Gemmatimonadaceae > UBA4720. The sequence continues at coordinate 2,568 of DASWQD010000401.1, forward strand.
CGCAGCCGCGCTGACGGAAGCAGTTTCCGCGGAAGCGCGCCAGGCTGGCGATGCCGAACGAAAAGTCGAGCTCGTCCTCCATCTCGAACCGCGTCTTCTGGTTCTCGGTGAGGACGGAATAGGCAAGCTGAAGCGTGTCCTTCGGGCCGAGCACGCCGCCCGTGCGGGCGCTCGTGATCTCGCCGTCGATGCGCAGCTTCGGCGATTCGCCCGCGACGATGTGCAGGTCGGATGCGCCCAGGGTGACCATCTCCTCGAGGAGCGCGCGAAGATTCACGCCCATCGCCGGCGCGGCACGCCCGATGATCGGGTGGGGCGGCGGGCCTTCCACGGGTGCGCCGGGGGCCTTCGGCGGCTCCATCGGAGCTGCCGGCGTCGGCATTGGCATACTCATTACGCGAGACTCCCTTCAGGCAGAATAGGCATCATCTCTCAAGACGACTGGATTTCTTCGAAGTAAAGTTCCGAAGAGGCAGGGACACGGAGAGGTCCACTAGATGCTCGTTTCGCGAACCACGTGATCGAGCGATGCGATACCCTTGATCACCTTGAGCCAGCCGTCCATGCGCAGCGTCAGCATGCCCTCGGAAATGGCCGCCGCGGCTATCTCCGCGGCTCCGACCTGTTTCATGATCAGGCGGCGAAGCGAGGCGGTCATGTTCATGGTTTCGTAAAGGCCCTGCCGACCCTTGAGTCCGGTGCCCTGACACGCTTCGCAGCCCTTGCCGCGGAAGAATGGGAGCTCGCCGATCGGGGTGTCGAGCGTGACTCGCTGCGTATACGGGGCGGCAAACTTGGTCGCGCGGGGCTTGGCATCGGCGAGGGCAACGTCGCTGAACTTGAGATCGCGCATCGTCATCTTGGGCGTGACCTTCGCGACCGCGAGCTCTGCCTCTTCCGGCGTGTAACGCTCGGCGCAGTGCACGCAGATTTTCGGCACGAGACGCTGAGCGACGATCAGGTTGATCGCAGACGCGACGTTGAAGCTCTCGATGCCCATGTCCAGCAGACGCGTCACGGTCTCGGCTGCGGAGTTGGTGTGAAGCGTCGACAGAACGAGGTGGCCGGTGAGCGCTGCCTTGATGCCGATGCTCGCCGTCTCGAGGTCTCGAATTTCACCGACCATGATGATGTTCGGATCCTGACGAAGGAACGCGCGCAGAGCGGCGGCGAACGTCATTCCGATTTCCGAGCGCACGAGAACCTGGTTGATGCCGAACAGGTTGTACTCGACCGGATCTTCGGCGGTCATGATGTTTACGCCGACCGAGTTCACTCTCGAAAGAGCGGAGTACAGCGTCGTCGTCTTTCCGGATCCTGTCGGTCCGGTTACGAGCACCATCCCGTACGGATTCGCGATCGCATCGAAGATCTCGCGCTCGGCCCGGGGCTCGATTCCGAACGTTCCGAGGTCGAGGTTGAGGTTGCCCTTGTCGAGAATCCGGAGCACGACCTTCTCGCCGAACAGAGTCGGGAGCGTGGACACGCGGTAGTCGATGACGCGGTTCAGGATCTTGAGCTTGATGCGGCCGTCCTGCGGAATCCGGCGCTCCGAGATGTTCAGGTTCGCCATGATCTTGAAGCGCGAGATCAGCGCCGGACGAAGCTTGAGTGGCGGCTTCATGATCTCGTTCAGCACGCCGTCGATGCGGTACCGGACTCGAAGCTCGTGCTCGAAGCACTCGAAGTGGATGTCGGAAGCTCCGCGGGTGACAGCGTCGGTGAGGATCGCGTTGATGAGCTTGACGACAGGGGCGTCCTGGACCGCGATCGACAGCGCGGCAGCGGACATCTCCTCCTCGAGCTGCTCCACGACCTCGATGTCCTGGTCGTTGACGCTCGCGATGTCCTTGAGCAGCGACTCCATCTGCGCTTCATTCGACTCGTACTGCTTCTCGATTGCGTTGCGCAGGGTGTACTCGCCGGCGATAACGGGGAAGATATCGCAGCGGGTGATGAACTTGAGGTCTTCGAGAAGGTTCGCGCCGGTCGGGTCGGCCATTGCGACGGTGAGCGTGCGGCCGTCGCGCTTCAGCGGCAGAACGAGATGCTTTGTTGCCATCTCGCTCGGAATGAGGCGGGCAATCTTGGGATCGACTTCGAAGCTCGAGAGATCCACTGCCGGCATGCGATACTGCCGCGCCAGCATGCGCGTCATCTCGGTCTCCTTCACATATCCGAGCTTGACGAGATTGTACCCCACACGGGTGCCATTCTCGGCCTGCTCCTGCAGAGCGCGCTGAAGCTGCTCGCGGGTGATGAGACCTTCACGGACGAGCATGTCCCCGATGCGCTCGGAGATTACGGCTGGTGCAGTCAATTCTCTGAATCTCCCCGTGGCGGTTTCCGCCTGCGTTTCGAGGCGGAGGACCGCGTATTAGCTGTCGTTGAAGGACGCGGGAGGAGTGAAAAGGTTACGCTGGAGTCGATCCGCTGGGCCAGCCCTGGACCTACGCCTTTTACTCTCTGAAGCCCATCGAGACTGCCAAACGGGCCAAGTGTATCGCGGTCTGCGACGATGCGCCGGGCAAGGGACGGCCCGATCCCGCGAAGGGTTTCAATCTCGTCGGCGCTGGCCACGTCCATGTCGATGATCGCAGGGACAATCGCAGGCTCGGGCTTCCTGGCTTTTCTACCCTTTTTCTTCCTTCCTGACTTTCGGACGGAATCGACCGTCGCGATCTGCCGCTCGATCGCCGCCTTTGCGGATGCCTCAACCGCCTTGTCGCTTCCAACCGCGCGCGCGACCCGCACGCCGCTGCCAAGTACGAGGACAACTCCGAAGAAGATGAGGGCTTTGCGCTCGCCGGGAGTTCCCATGGCTGAACGCTACTTTCGACGCGCTGGTCTGGCTCATCAGTTCGTCGTCGAAAGGACCAAAAGACTGCGTCTAGCGGAGCAGAGCCTCCGCCACCTCCCCTACTATAGATAGGGATCTCGCGGAAATCTTGTCGATCGTGTCCGACGGCCGGTGATGGTCGGGGTAGTCGAGGTCGATCACATCGATGACCCTGAAGCCTGCCGCAAGAAGTGGCAGGTGATCGTCGGTCACGGGGCCCTGCTCCACCGGCAGAAACACCCTGTCGTGTCCCAGCTCGGCAGCCTTCGACCAGACGCGGTCGACCACCTCCGGGGCCCGCTGCACCGAGAAGCCTTCCTTCCTGATGACCAGGTCGCGGTCGCCAATCATGTCCCACAGGACGCCAAACATGGGACGGTACGCCGAGTCCGGGGGATTCTTTGCGAAGTAGGTGCTTCCGATGAGCACATCGGCGAGCTTCTCGTCGAACTCACCGTAGTCTTCGCCATCCACGAACAGCAGGTCCACTCCGGTCGTCGTTGGATTCTTCCTGAGCGCGTCACCGAGTGCCACGAACAGGCCGACCCCGGACGCACCGTCGTTTGCTCCGGGGACTGGGAGCTGGCGCTCGCCGAGATTCTCGGAGCCGTCGCTAATCGGGCGAGTGTCCCAGTGCGTTACATATAGTATCCGCTCGGTCGCAGCAGGATTGAAGCGCGCGAGGATGTTACGCATCGGAAGCTCTTTTCCGTCCAGAGTGACGTGCGTCCATTCCTGAACGATCACCGTGTCCGCACGCTTCTTCATCTCGGCAACGATCCAGTCGCCAGCTCGCTTTGCGCTCTCGGTACCCGGCACGCGGGGGCCGAAGTCGACCTGAGCCTTTGCGTATCGCAGAGCGCTTTCGCCGTCGAATTTTCCGGCCTTGGGTTTTCTGTCGCCGCACGATGCGATTCCAAGCACGACAACCGCAGTCGCAGCCATGCTAACCGTTCGTCGTGGGATTTTCATTCAGATTTAGCTTTGCGAAGGGGCATCTAGGTAACTCTGGAGAAAGGGTTTCTTGAGACCGGTGAGACCGGTGAGACCGGTGAGAAA
>DASWQD010000402.1:0-13315 GCA_036398255.1 Gemmatimonadaceae bacterium
AGAGAGGCCGACCGGGCAAAGGTGATTCTCCGCTACCACCAGACCGCGGATTCTCTGCTCGTCTCGGGATTGCTCGCTGGCGGAACCGAGCTTGCGGGCCGGGCCGCGGTAGTGGATGCTCCGGTCGGAAAGGGGCATGTCGTGATGTTCGGGATAAGACCATTGTGGCGCTGGCAGTCGCAGGGCTCGTTCGCGCTGGCATTGAATGCGATCTCGAACTGGAACAATCTCGACTTCCAGGAGAAGGCAGGCAGCAGATAGCAGACAGCTGTGGCCGATAGCTGAAGGCAGACGACGGACAGCACGGTCGTCTGACGTCTGCCATCTGCTGCCTGCCAAAGGCAAAACCGAACCCTTTTCGTAGTCGTGCTGTCAGACGTTTTCGATGATGGCACTATCGGTCCCTAATGGGCATGGCCGGGTGAGCGAGAGGCAGCTTGTGGCGCGGGTCGTCGATGGCGACCCCGCTGCGCAAAGGGAGCTATATGACTCCCACGTTGATCGCATCTACCGCCTCGCCTACCGGCTGGCCGGCGAAGACGAGCTTGCTCGCGACTTCACCCAGCTGACGTTCATCAGGGCCTTCGAGCGAATCGGCGACTTCCGCTTCGAATCCTCGCTCGCGACATGGCTGCACACCATCGGCGTTTCGATTGCGCTCAACGGACTGCGGAAGGTGAAGACCGCGCGGACCCGCGAAGCGCCGATCGAGGCGGCATCGTCAATTGGGACGTTCACCCGCGAGGCCGAACCCGATCTCAAGGTCAGACTGAGGGCCGCGATCGACTCGCTGAGCGAGAAATACCGAACGGTCTTCCTGATGCATGATGTCGAAGGGTACACACACGAAGAGATAGGAGCCGCGCTCGGCATTCCGCCGGGCACTTCGAAGACAAGGCTCTTTCAGGGCAGGGCGAAACTGCGAGAAGCACTCGCGGATTTCAGAGGGGAATGGATCAATGAGTGAAGACAACCGCATCGACGAGATCATCCGGGACTTGAGCGGCGAGTACAATCGCCCGCCTGAAGTCCCACGCGAAGAGATGTGGGCGGCGATTCAGGCAGCCAGGTCGGCGCCGGGTCCGCGACTTCATGTTGCCGCCGGATCGACGCCGGTCGGATATATCGCGCAGAAAAAGTTCAGACGGGAATTCGTATGGATCGGAATGGCCGCTGCTGCTGCTCTCCTGGTTGCGACCGGTGTCGGCATCGGACGGTGGACGAACAGCTCCGTCTCTCCTGTCGCGACACAACAGCCCGGCGTCAGAAAGGTCGCCGATGCGCCACCTCGGGTGCAGACGAATCCGGATGACGAGATCAGCTCGGCGAAGCCGGCTTCAGCCGAGCCGACGCGGAGTCAGCCTGCGCCGCAGCCTGCCGGGTCACAGCGTTCGCGCGACGACATCAGACGCAATCCGTCGTTCGTCGGGAAGGGAAGGGTACAACCTGCGACAGGACGGCAGCTCGCGGCTCTACCGCAGTCCAACATCTATCAGGTGGCAACTGCCCGGCATCTTGCAGATGCCGAGGTACTGCTCACTTCGTTCTCGCTCGGCTCGAAAGACGCCGGCATGAACAATCAATTCGCGGACTGGGCGAAAGGCCTTCTTTCGAATACTCGCCTGCTCCTCGATTCCCCCGCGGGTGACGATCCGCGGCGCGCGAAGCTGCTTCAGGATCTGGAGCTCGTTCTCGCGCAGATAGTACAGCTCGCCCCCGACGCTCGAGCCGAGGACCGGCAGCTGGTTGAAGGAAGTATTCAGCAGGCCCATGTGATGACACGCCTCCGCACCGCGATTCCCGCGGACCCGCAAATAGAAAATCTGGAGAGAAGATGAAAGCCTTTGCACTAATCGTGGTCACCGCCGCGTTCACGGCGGGACCGGTGGCGGATTCGCCGACGGGCGCTGTACGCGGCGCTCGCTACACCGCCGCGACAATCATGCAGGATCCAGCGGACTCGCTTTACCGCGCTGCACGGGAATCCTTCAACAAGGGTGAGTTCAGCCGCGCCGCCGAGATTTTCGAGCGCGTCGTGGAGCGATACCCGAATTCAAGCTACCAGGGCAACGCGATGTACTTCCTCGCGTTCTCCTACTACCGGATTGGCGGAACGGAAAAGATGCGGTCCGCCATCGAGACTCTGACACGCCTCAAGGCAACGCATCCCAATGTTGCAAAGGGCGACGCTGCCACGCTGCGTACCCGAATCTGCGGTGAGCTCGCGCGTCAGGGTGACGAAGCATGCGCAGCCGAAGTGAGCGCATCGGCCCGGTCGATCGAGCGCACCACTCGAGAGATCGAGAAGTCCGCCAAGGCCGCCGAGAAAGCCGAGAAGGATGCGGAGCGCGCGTCGAGATCCAGCTCGCGCAGCTCGAGCTCCGGCGCGCCCGCGGGATGCCCGAACGAGAACGACGAGGACGACGAGCGCGTTGCTGCATTGAACGCTTTGCTCCAGATGGATGCGGATCGCGCTGTTCCAATTCTCACGAAGGTTCTCGAGCGCCGCGATGCGTGCTCGGTTGGACTCCGCCGCAAGGCAGTGTTCCTGCTCTCGCAGAAGCGCACGCCCGAAACCGCTGACGCGCTCCTGAGAATCGCGCGCAACGATCCTGACGCCGAGGTTCGGCAGCAGGCGGTGTTCTGGCTCTCGCAGGTTCCCGATGAGCGCGCGGTAGACATGCTCCAGGAGATCCTGCGCAGCTCGAAGGACGAGGAGCTACAGAACAAGGCGCTGTTCGCTCTGTCCCAGCACCGCAGCGGACGTGGCAGCGCGATCCTTCGCGATTTCGCAACACGCACTGAGGCGTCCACCGAGCTGCGCGGCCAGGCAATATTCTGGCTCGGCCAGCGGGCGAGCACCGAGAACAATGAGTTTCTCCGCGGCCTGTACACCCGGCTCACGAGTGACGAGCTGAAGGAGAAGGTTCTGTTCTCGCTCTCGCAGCGGAGAGGAATGGGCAACGAGCAGTGGCTCATGAACATCGCCGTCAACGATCGCGAGGACATCGAGCTTCGCAAGAAGGCGCTGTTCTGGGCAGGGCAGAGCGGCGCAGGTCTCGACGCGATCATTCCGCTCTACTCGAGAATCTCCAACCGCGAGATGAAGGAGCAGGTCATCTTCGTCCTCTCGCAGCGGCACAACAACACGGCTGCGGTCGACAAGCTCATCGACATCGCGAAGAACGACAAGGATCCGGAGCTTCGCAAGAAGGCCATCTTCTGGCTCGGCCAGTCACGCGATCCTCGCGTGCAGCAGTTCCTCGTCGATCTCATCAACCGCTAGGAGATCGCGATGAACGCCAACATGAAGAGATACGTCGCGGCAGGTGCGCTGGTAGCGACAGCGTGCCTGCTCCCGCGGGCGAGTGATGCGCAGTCGATCGCCAGCCGCGTTGCGTCGGTTCGCGATGGAAAGGTCCGGATGTCGTTCGCATCGCGCGACGATATCTGCGGGTGGGGTGACGGAATATCGACCAGACACTCGATGAGCTCGCGCAATCACTCCGGCTGGTCGCGCAATGATTCGGAAGATGTCAGCTACGACGAAGAGTGCAGTGCAGGCCCGGCGAGGGTCGTACTTACCCTCCGCGGTGGGAGAGTAGAGAAGGTCCGCGCCTACGTCGGAGGCCGATGGCGTGTCCCGAGCGATGCTCGAGACCTCGGCACGGTCTCCGCGCGGGAGGCGGTCGATTATCTGCTTGCCGTCGCCAATGCGGATGCCGGCAAGGGATCGGAGAACGCGATATTCCCCGTCACGCTGGCCGACAGCGTCGACATAGCTCCGCGGCTCTCCGCGATCGGAGAGAACGAATCGAAGTCCGAGAATTTACGCGGACAGGCGATTTTCTGGCTCGGACAAACTCGGACTGCAGCCGCCGGCGACCTTCTCCGAAGCCTGTACAGGAAGATCCGAAACGAAGACGTGAAGGACAAAGTCATCTTCGCCATGTCGCAGCAGGGCAGCGAGGAGAGCCAGAACTGGCTCATCGACCTCGCGTCGAACTCCGGTGAGTCGATAGAGATGCGGAAGAAGGCGTTATTCTGGGCAGGGCAGTCACGGGCTCCGATTGGACGGCTTACCGCGATGTATGATCGCACTAGAGAATCGGAGATGAGAGAGCACATGATCTTCGTTTTCTCGCAGCGAAGGGAGCCTGCCGCGATTGACAAGCTGATTGACATCGCGAAGAACGACCCCAGTCGGGAGACCCGGAAGAAAGCGATGTTCTGGCTCGGACAATCGAAAGATCCGCGCGTGACCGCCTTTCTCACCGATCTCATCACCAGATGAGGTGATGCAATGACTGGACAATCGAGGATGATCGCGGCGGCGTCGCTCGTGGTGATCGCAACCATGATCGCCCGCGAGGCGCATGGCCAGTCGCTCGCCAGCCGCGTTGCGGCTGTCCGCGACGGTAAGGTTCGCTTCACGTTCGCTTCGCGTCCGGAGATCTGCGGATTCGGGAATTCCATCTCCCGCGGAGGAAGCAATCGCATGAACTGGACATCTGACCAGTCGCCGGACGTGATCTACGACGAGGAGTGCAGCCGAAGCCCCGTGCGCATGGTATTGAGCGTCACCGGCGGAAGAATCACGAAGGTTCGCACTTACGTCGGCGGTCGCTGGCGTCCGATGACTTCGGAAACGACTGACCTTGGCGTGGTTTCCGTGAGGGATGCAACGAGCTACCTGCTGTCGCTTGCCACAACGGTCGACGGTTCGGCGGGACGGGACGCGATCATGCCGGCTACGCTGGCTGACAGCGTCACGATCTGGCCGCAGCTCTTTCGGATCGCCCGCGAAGAAGGCGTTTCACACGAGACCAGGCGGCAGGCGGTATTCTGGCTCGGCCAGGCAGCGAGCGAAGTCGTTTCTCCTGGCCGCAGCCTGAAGGGCCTCGAATCCGAAGAGTCGGAAGTGAAGAAGCAGGCCGTGTTCGCACTGTCTCAGCGGCGCAACGGAGAAGCAGTTCAAGCGTTGATTCAGGTTGCGCGAAACAACCGCGATCCGGAAGTGAGGAGAACTGCACTGTTCTGGCTCGGACAGACCAATGATCCGAGAGCAGTGGCGCTATTCGAAGAGATACTGCTCAAGAACTAAAAACCGAGACGAGAGATGTGTGAACTCTCGTCTCGGTTTTTGTTTTGTTCCTACTGAGCTGCGTTCATCGACGCCAGCACGTCCGTCAATCGCGCGGCCTGCGCGACTCCGGTTACTTCCTTCATCACCTGTGCTGACTCCGCGGTCCGGCCGAGTGCCCTGAGCGCATCGCCGAGGATGTAGCCAGTGACGGTGTAGGTGTAGGGAATCCCGAACGACGGACGATCGAACCAGTTGCCGATGTCGATCAGCTCCTTCGGCCCCTTGTATACCTGAGTCCACAGCGCGTAGGTCGTCGCCACGTCGAGATATCCGTCACCGATCTGCACGGTGTCCTTGCTCGGCACGATCGGATTCTCGACCAGCTTCTCGACGAGCCCCTGACGCAGCGAATACTTCGCCAGTCCGAGCGACCTGCCGTAGCCACCCGTCGAGAAATAGACTGTTCTCTCCGGATACGCATCCTTGATGAGGGTCAGCGTCACGATCTGGTCGCGCGTGAGATAACCAGGCTGGATCGTCGTGACGATGTTCCGCTGCCTGAAAACCTGCGGCTCGCGCAGCTCCATGTACTCCGGCTGCGCATCCGCTTCAGCATAAGTCCATTTGAGCGGCGGTCCTTTTGGCTTCGGCCACGTCTTTCCGCGGTAGATCGCGGGTCCCTTCGCCGCGTCGTACTCCCTTACCGGTCTCCGGATGATCTGGCGGATGAACCAGTCGGTGTTGAGGTACGACGTCACGAGAACCATCACGTCCTGCCGCACCCCCTCGACTTCCTGCGCATACCAGAGAGGGAATGTGTCGTTGTCGCCGTTGGTGATGAGGATGCCGTATGGCTCCACCGAGTTGAGCATGTCATGGCCCCAGTCGGCGGCGAAAGTATCTCCGCGGTGCGATGCGGTGCTCCAGTTTCCCACGAGCGGAGCGAACGCAATGAGAAGAACCGGCGTTGCAAGCATCCAGGAGCGCCGCGTCGCGTAGCCGGCGGCATCCTCCGGCGCGTCAGCCGTGCGATCGAGCAGCTCCGCTACGGATTGCCAGATGTAGACGAGTCCCAGCGCCGCCCATACTCCCCAGGCCGAGAAGCTCCATATGTAGAAGTAGTCGCGGTCGCGTACCTCGCGCTGCACGTTGTCGCCGAGCTCCGGCGCCTGCGACCATCCGTACTTGAAGTTCATGTAGTAGATCAGGGCCAGCGTCAGAGTGAACATCAGCGGCCCGAAATACCAGAATGTTCGCCTGTCCTGCGCGTAGTGGACGTACCCTCCCAGGAGACCGAGCGCGAGGAACAGCACGGCGAGCATCGCCTGAAGTGCAGGGCTTTCCATGTACGCGTCGCGCAGCCACTGCCACTTGAAATACAGCCACCACATTCCGACCTGCGCCGTGAACGGCGCGCCGCGCTCGAGCTTGTCGCCGTACTGCTCGCGGTTGATGTTGTCCATCAACCGCTTCTTGGTGAGCTCGCTGAAGGTGCACGACACCTCGATTTTTTCGAGGCATGCGGTCGGCTCTCCTTCGTTCAACGGTGGGAAGTATGCCGCGCGAATCGGCTCGTAGATGAACGGCGTGAGGCCGAGGGCGAGGACGAGCACGCCCTTCACGATGAGGCGCCAGTCGAGCAGCGTCTGCCACCGCCTCACGAGAATGGCGACTCCGACTGCGGGCAGCGCGAGGAATCCGGCAGGGTGATTCGCGTACCCGAGTCCAAGAAGATAGGCGACCATCAAAAGCCTCTTGTTCGCCTTCGGACCTTCGGGGTCGTCGGTCCACGAGATCATCAGCCACGAAACGGCGCAGAAGAAGAAGAGCGAGATCGTGTAGACCTTCTCGTTCACGACGCTCTGATTCCACACCGTGAACGCGGTGGCGCCAATGAGAGTTCCGATCGCCGCGCCGGTCAGCCGCTGCCAGCTCCGCGGCAGCCACCCGGAAAGAATTCGCTCGGTGACGAGAAACCAGAATCCGGCCGAAGCCGCACTGGCGAGCGCGGCCATCGTGTTGATGTGCTGGGCATAATTTCCGGGCAGCGGCAGGTCGCCAAATACGTGTCCGATGATGAGGAAGAACGGATTTCCCGGCGGGTGAGGCAGCCCGAGTATCTTGGCCGCCGCGATGTACTCGCCCGTATCCCACATCCACGCGGACGGCGCGATCGTGATGAAGTAAAGGAGGAATACCAGGAGCGCCGCGATTGCGGCTGCCTTGTAAGAAGGCTGGTACCCCGCTCCTGATTCGGCCGCAACGCGCGGGGCGGCCGCACGGGCGGGAGTCTTCGCAGCTCCGGATCTCGTAGTTCCTGCAGTCATCGCCTGTTAGAAGAGGTTCTTTTCGCCAATGAAACTATCGTAATGCCCCTGCCGCCGCCTCGATATCTTATCGCCATGTTCGATTTCGCGGGTATTTCGGAGCAGCTCACCTCGAGCCCCGTCGTGGCCGTCATTGTGTTGTTCGCCGCCGGCGTGCTCACGAGCCTCACTCCCTGCATCTACCCGATGATACCGATAACAGCGGCCATCGTCGGCGGTCAGTCGGTCGGCGAGACCCGCCCCCCGCGCAGTCGCACCGTTTTTCTCACGCTCTCATACGTCACGGGCCTCGCCGTTGTCTACGCAACACTGGGCGTGATCGCTGGCATGACTGGAACGATCTTCGGAACGGTCAGCACCAACCCGTGGCTCTATTTCGCCATGGCGAACGTCCTCCTGCTCGCCGCACTGTCGATGCTGGATGTGATACCGCTCCGACTGCCCGCCTCCCTGGTACAGCGTGCTGCGACCTCCGGTACCGCGGGCCGCGCATCCGGCGCGTTCATCATGGGCGCCGTCTCCGGCCTCGTCGCAGCCCCATGCGGGGCACCCGTCATGGCCGCCGTTCTCACGTGGGTAACCACCACGCAGCGCGCGGCCCTCGGGTTCGTGTACCTGCTCAGCTTTTCGGTCGGAATGTGCGCCCTGCTCGTGATGGTCGGGCTTTTCAGCGGGACGCTCGTACGCCTTCCGCGTGCGGGAAGCTGGATGGTATGGATCAAGCGCGCGTTCGGACTGGTAATGATCGGTGTGGCGGAATACTACCTTGTAAAGATGGGGCAGCTTCTCTTTTGAAATCGATCTTCAGATTGGGGGTCGTCGCCTTGCTCGCTGGCGCTCCCGGTGTTGCCGGAGCGCAGGAGTCGGGCATTGCCGTCGGAGCGCAGGCCCCCGGTGCTCTGGTGCAGACACTCGACGGAAAGCCCATCGATATTGGCTCCTGGGTCGGCAAGTCGCCCATGCTGATCGAGTTCTGGGCGTTCTGGTGTCCAAACTGCAAGCAGCTCGAGCCGACGCTGACGGCTCTTCACCGGAAATACGGGTCGAAGGTTCGATTCCTGAACGTTGCAGTCAGCGTGAGCGAGACCCGCGACCGGGTGAAGACTTTTACCGCGAAAAAGAAGTATCGCTGGCAGACGGTGTACGATGCCGAGGGCAAGGCCACCGAAGCCTACGACGTTCCAGCGACCTCCTATGTCGTCGTCCTCGATCGGTCGGGCAAGGTGGTCTACACGGGCCTGGGCGGAAAACAGGACCTCGAGCCGGCCCTCCTCAAGGCTCTCCGATAGAGTGAAACCGGATCCGATTCAAACCGTACGGGTCTGAAAGTCATCAAAGCCGAAAGGGGCCACGGTCCGTGGGCCCTTGTCTGCTGCCCCGAATCGGGAGGATCGATGTACAACATTCACCTTGGAGTCCGCGCAGTCCTCATTGGCCTGCTTGTCGTCGCCGCCTCGTTCATTCCCCGCAGGGCAAGCGCTTATGAGGATTACACTTCGCCCCGGAACGCGGATGTCAGCGCCTCCGGGGCGAAGTCCGTTCGCATCGAAGCGGCCGCCGGAATCCTGCGTGTCGAAGGAAGATCTGGAATGAACGAAGTCCGCGTTCGCGGAACTGCACGCGCCGAGCGGCGCAACCGGCTCGACGACATCAAGCTCATCGCCGAGCGCCGCGGAGATGAGATCTTCATCAAGGCTGACATGCCCGAGTGGCGCGATCGCGGCTGGTACGACAGGGACAATGACAATGTCGCACTCGATCTGGTGATCGAAGTCCCGACCTCGCTTCATCTCGACGTGGGCGACGGCAGCGGGGAAGCCGAGTTCAACAACACCGGTTCGCTCGAGCTGGGCGATGGCTCCGGCGAAATCCTGATCAGGAATGCCCGCGGCGACGTGAGAGTGAGCGACGGCTCGGGCAACATCACCATCGAGGGAGTCGAAGGCTCCGTCAGAGTCAACGATGGGTCGGGGAACATCCGCGCTCGCAACGTCACCGGCAACTTCGTCGTGAGCGACGACGGATCGGGTGAGATCGATGTTTCGAGCATCGGCGGCACCGTGCGCGTCGAGAATGACGGATCCGGAAACATTGACGTGGATCGCGTCACGGGGGATTTTGTCGTTGACCACGACGGCAGTGGATCGATCAGCTACGCAACGGTCAAGGGCAGCGTAAGAATTCCGGAGCGAAAGCGCCGCAACTGAGCTTGCCACATGCGAGGGGTGCGATGGCAACGACGATTCCCGTAACGCAGGACACATCGCACCCCGGCAGTCGCATGGCGGCTGCATCACTCGCCGGGGAATGGCCGGTCTACGCGGTTCTCATTGCATCGGCTTCGATCATCATCGGACTCATCTGGGACATCTCGTGGCATCGCACCATCGGCCGCGACACGTTCTGGTCACCGCCGCACCTCATGCAGCAGGGCGGCGCGATCATTTCCGGACTGAGCTGCGGCTACCTCGCGCTCAAGACAACATTCCGCGGATCGCCTGAAGAACGAGCGCGGTCGGTTTCCTTCTGGGGCTTCCGCGCACCGCTCGGCGCCTGGGTCTGCATCTGGGGGACGATCATGATGATCACCTCCGCGCCGTTCGACAACTGGTGGCACAACGCGTACGGACTGGACGTCAAGATCGTCAGCCCGCCGCACATGGTGCTCGCTTCAGGCATGATCGCCATCCAGCTCGGTGCCATGCTGATGGCGCTCGGCGCGCAGAACAGGGCGCGCTCCGATTCTGATCGCACTCACCTCGCGATTCTGTTCAGCATATCCGCTGCGGTGATCGTAGAGATGGTGACGATCCTGATCACCGAGGATGCAGCGTTCGCGAACGAGATGCACGGGTCCGCGTTCTATCGCATCACCGGCATGGTGTTGCCGCTGTTCATGATCGCATTCGCGAGGTCGTCCAGGCTCTCGTGGCCGGCGACTCGAATCGCGATCATCTATATGCTGCTGACGATGCTCGCGATCTGGATTCTCCAGCTCGTCCCGGCAACCCCGAAGCTGGCTCCGATCTACAATGCCGTCACGACGATGCGGCCACCGCCGTTTCCTCTGCTGCTCTTCGTTCCCGCGATCGCGATCGACCTGATCCTTTCTCGATTCACGAGGATGAGCGACTGGGTGATGTCGATTGTGCTGGGCGCAGCGTTCGTCGCAGCCATGCTCGCCGCGCACTGGTACTGGGCGGAGTTCATGCTTTCTCCTTCTGCACGCAATTTCTTCTTCGGCGTCGACCAGTGGGATTACTCGAGTCGTCCCGGCCCGTGGCGGTACCAGTACTGGAATCTCGACACCGATGCATCCGGAAGCTGGAATCCCGCCGGATTCGTCAAAGGACTTGGAATCGCAATCGTCCTCGCGATCGTATCGGCTCGGTTGGGGCTCGGCTGGGGCAAAGGCATGTCCCGCATTCAGCGGTGATGCGCGCGTTCGCTCGGACTGTCGGCCTTGCCTGCCTGTATCTGCTGGCAAGCGCTCACGTGGGAAGTCCGGATACGTGGTTTGTAGGAGCAGCCGGTCCCTATCAGCTCACTGTTCAGATCGAGCCGGCGGGTGTCGTGCCGGGCGTCGCGAAGGTGTACGTTCGCGCGACCGGCGATGCGCCTGATAAGGTCACGGTGCAGGCGAACAAGTTCGACGCAACCGGCGGCGCTCCTCCTCCCGAACCGGCGCCACGAGTCGAAGGCGACCCCGGTCTGTTCCTGGGCAAGCTCTGGATCATGAGCGGCGGTTCCAACAGCGTCACCGTCAACGTCAGCGGACGAAAGGGCGCCGGGAAGGTCGTCGTTCCTGTTGTCGTGGTAGCGTATTCCCGTCTCAAGCTCGACAAGCCAATGGGTGCCGGCCTCGCGGCGATGGGGATTTTTCTTTTCGCCGGGCTAGTCACGATAGTCGGAGCCGCCGTTCGTGAAGGATCGCTCACGCCCGGCGACGCGCCGCCAGACGCCAAGAGAAGGCGTGCCCGCACCGCGATGGCGATTACAGCAGTAGCCGGCATCGCGATCCTTGCGGGAGGGTGGCGATGGTGGAACAGCGAAGACCGCGCATATGAGCGGAACATGTATCGCCCGCTGGCATCGAGCGCATCCATAATCGAGGCCGGCGGCAGGCGGATGATTCAGGTTGCGATTCAGGACTCGCCCTGGGTTCAGCGCAACGATACGACATGGCTTCGCCGGCGCGGCGGCACTTCATGGAGCCCGCTCATCGAAGATCACGGCAAGATCATGCACTTGTTCATGATACGCGAAGACATGAGCGCATTTGCGCATCTGCATCCCTCGACGCGCGATTCGGTGACGTTTCCCGCTCCGCTCCCGCCGGTTCCCCCGGGAAGGTATCGCGTCTTTGCGGACATCGTTCACGAGAGCGGCTTCACGCATACTCTGCTCGACACCGTGGAAGTAGAAGCATCAGGCGATACCGCCGCGGTGGGCAACCCTGACGATTCCTGGTTCGCCGGCGCAGCCGCTGCGGGATCTATGGCTCCACTCGACGACGGAGCAACTGTGCAGTGGGAGAAAGGAACCGCTCCACTCGTCGCCGGGCGGCCCGCATCGCTGCGTTTCTCAGTACGAAACGCGGACGGCACTCCCGCGACGCTCGAGCCCTATATGGGGATGCCGGCGCACGCGGTCGTGCAGCGCGATGATGGAACCGTCTTCGTGCACCTGCATCCGGCCGGTACCATTTCGATGGCGTCGCAGATGGCCTTCCAGATGCGCCAGCCCGGAGACAGCATCCGCGGAACACTGGGCAAGCGACTTTCAGAGGCCGAGATGTCATCGCTGCAGCATGCGGCCCCGACAGTGGGAACAGTCTCGTTCCCGTACGCGTTTCCGCGGGCGGGGCGATATCGTGTCTGGGTTCAGATGAAGCTTGCCGGCCGCGTCACGACGGCCGCATTCGATGCCGACGTCGAGGCCGAGCCTAGAGCGGGCAGGTCCTGAACGAGTTCTCCTTTGTCCCCGGCGGCTGGCGGGGACCTCCCTTGTCGATCTTCGCGAAGGCCGCTTCCGGATCCGACAGCTCCCTCACGATGCAGAAATCGTCACGCCGCTCGAGCAAGATCGGATGGAGATACCGCGGCGCAAGATCGGATATGACGTCGATCACGAGATACCTGGCGCCGGTGCGTGCCGCGAGATTGAACAGAGAATCGGGCACCTTCGAAAGGGGATATAGAACACTCTGGTATCCCGAATGCGCGTAGAAGATCGTCGGCTTTCGCGACAGCACCACGGATCCCGCGGGAAGTTTGCCGCGCACTGTTTCCGCCGTGCTGAAGAAGGCGGCAAACGATGGATCGACGCATCCAAATTTCTCGCCCATCGCGAACTTGTCGCGGCATAGGGCGCCGATTCGGAACTGGCGCCGCAGTCCCGGCTGAACCGTCACGATTCCCGCGAGCAGCAGCGCGGCGGCGAAGAGGCGTGGATGCGAAGCGGCCTTAGCGAGATCCGCAATTGCGAGACCCACGTATAGTGCGACAAGCGGGATTACGGGAAAGAGAAACCGCGCTCCCGCCCATGTGACGGGCCACAACAGAACCAGTGCCAGATACAGAGGGAACCATACTTCCGGAAGGCCGGGACGCCGCGCGCGTTTCACCCACCCGTATATCATCGCGGCCGCGAACGCTGCCCCGAAGAACAGTCCCGTTCTCATGCTGCCGAACACCAGCCGCGCCAGGTGTCGCGAGCCGTAGACCCGGGCGTTATCGGCGACACGCTCGAAGAGCATCAGCGGCGTCACAGTTCCCTTTGCCGGGTTGTATGGGTCGACGGCAACGAACGGCGCGAGGTATCCGCCGGCACCGGCTGCGTGGCCTCTCAGCCACCACAGGAAGATCACGGGGAGCGACATCGCGAGCACGACTCCAATCGC
>DASWQD010000403.1:0-4682 GCA_036398255.1 Gemmatimonadaceae bacterium
GTGCATAGCAGCCAGGAAAACGAAATGACCGCGACAATCCGCCCCAAATCCGAATCCGCGCCGGAGATCAAACCCGAGCGCGCTCCAAGACCCGAATCCAAAGCCGCGCCGACGACGATCGCCGGCTTCAACGGAAATAGAAGAGTCCCGCCACCGGTCAACGAGCCGGTCAGGACGTATGCTCCCGGCACACCGGAGCGAGCGTCACTCAAGGCAAGATTGAAGGAGATGTCGGGCGAAAGAATCGATATCCCGGCAATCATCGGCGGAAAGGAATTCCGCAGCGGCGAGAAAGCTCAGTCCGTGATGCCTCATAGCCACCGGCATGTGCTCGCCGACTGGCACAAGGCGACCGCGCGCGATGTCGACAACGCAATCAAGGCGTCGAGCGAAGCGCAGAAGGAGTGGCAGAACTGGTCCTGGGAGGACCGCGCGTCCGTCTTCCTGAAGGCCGCCGAGCTTCTTACTACCACGTGGCGTGCGACGATCAACGCCGCCACGATGCTCGGGCAGTCCAAGACCGCATTCCAGGCGGAGATCGACTCGGCGTGCGAGCTCATCGACTTCTGGCGCTTCAATCCGTACTACGCGCAGCAGCTGTACGACGAGCAGCCGCTTTCGGACCACACGATGTGGAATCAGCTCGATTACCGCGGGCTCGAGGGATTCGTGTATGCGGTGACGCCGTTCAACTTCACGTCGATCGCGGGAAATCTTCCGACCGCGCCGGCGCTGATGGGCAATACGGTGATCTGGAAGCCGGCGTCGAGCGCCATGATGTCTGCGTACTACCTCATGAAGCTTCTCGAGGAGGCGGGACTTCCTCCGGGCGTGATCAACTTCGTGCCGGGCGATGCCGCGATGATTTCCGACAAGCTGCTGGCGCATCGTGACCTTGCGGGCGTGCATTTCACCGGCTCGACCGGCGTCTTCAACTCGATGTGGAAGACGATCGGCGCGAGCATGTCGAATTACCGCTCCTATCCCCGCATCGTCGGTGAGACTGGTGGAAAGGATTTCATTGTCGCGCACTCTTCTGCGGATCCGGTCGCTCTCTCAGTCGCGATAGCCAGAGGCGGATTCGAGTACCAGGGACAGAAGTGCTCCGCAGCGTCCCGCATCTACGTGCCGGAGTCGCTCTGGTCCGAGGTGCGCGATCGCACGGTTGCCATCATGCAGGACATCAAGATGGGCGACCCGGCCGATTTCACGAACTTCATGGGCGCGGTGATCGACAAGCGCGCATTCGAGAAGATCGGCGAGTATGTAACGCACGGCCGCTCGAACGCGAAGATTGTCCAGGGCGGCGGCGTGAAGGGCGAAGAGGGCTATTTCATCGAGCCGACCCTCGTCGAGACGCGCGATCCCGGATACAAGCTGTTGTGCGAGGAAATCTTCGGGCCGGTCGTCACTGCTCACGTTTATCCCGACGCGAAGTATGTCGAGACCCTCGAGACAGTCGATCAGACTTCGCCGTACGCGTTGACGGGTGCGATTTTCGCGCGCGACCGCGCGGCCGTCCGCACCGCATCGGTCGCGCTGAGAAACGCTGCAGGGAATTTCTACATCAACGACAAGCCGACCGGTGCAGTGGTCGGTCAGCAGCCTTTTGGTGGAGCGAGAGGATCGGGAACGAACGACAAGGCTGGATCGAAGCTGAATCTCACGCGGTGGGTCAGCGCGAGAAACATCAAGGAGACATTCTCGCCGCCGCTCGACTATCGCTACCCGTTCATGGGCGAAGAGTAGAAGTCGACGAGCGGTGCTTCACTAGTTCTCACGCGCTTTCATCAGCTTCTGGATCTCAGGGTTCCCCTTGAGGTGGCGGAATTCCCTGGCCGCGTGAATCAGCCGCCGCATCGTGAATCCCTGACCCTGAGCGATCGCTTGAGACGCGAGCAGGATCGCTTCGTCGTCACGACCGAGGGCAGCAGCGATTCTCGCTCGCGCCGCAAGGTCGGCGCCGTTGGTGTACGGCCTCAGCGCAGCGGCATCTTTTTCGATGCGCTCCATCTCGCGGGTTGCCGCTGCCGTATCACCCAGTGCGGCCGACGCGATACCGACCGTTGGAGACAGCACAGTATTGGCTGAATTTCGTTCGCGAGCTTTGAGCGCGAAGTCGAGCGCGTGGCGATAATCGCCAAGCTGCAGCAGTGCCGCAATTGATTGTCCGCCGTCTTCGAACGTAAGCCGGGACAGAATCGGCGCTGCCCTCTGTTCAACCTTGCGGGCATACGTCTCGTTGCCGTGGGCACGAAATTCCCCGACCGCAGTCGCCGGGCTGCTGAGCGGCGCATTGCCCGCGTCACGCTCCGCAGGAAGAACCAGTGCTTCCTCCATTGCCCGCAGCGCAGCATCGCCGCTGTCCAGCGCAATCAACGCCGCCACCTCGAAGTTGCGCACTCCCCTTCGCTCCGGCATCAGCTTTCTTGCTCGTCGTGCGATCTCGAGCTCGCGGGTATGATCGCCAAGCACGTGAAGCACTCTGACGTAGTCGGCCCAGAACTGCGGGTCATCCGCGGTCGCGAACTCACTGAGCGAATCGAGGATCCTCACCGCGCCCCTGTAACGTGCGACCTGTGACAAGGACCGCGCGTGCGCCTGCGCGGTCCATTCTACCGGTGTTTCCCGATACAGCGCTTCCGACACCCGTACCGACGACGCTATATCGCCGATAAGGCTCAGATGAAACAATTCAGCGAGATTTCTCTCGTATGCCGTCATGCGGCCCGAATGCTTCTGAGCTGCCGTGGTGGTGATGGAATCCCCCATCCGGCGAGCCGTCAGGCCGGGGATTTTCACGAAGCCGAGCCAGAGCAGGGGTTGCACGAAGCTCGAGTCGAGAGCATGTGACTTCTCGAGCGACGCCGCGATTGCGTTTCGGTCGAGCGTAGCGCCGGAAAGAAGCCGATCAATGCTCACCAGCGCTGCGGAGAATTCAGCGAAAGATTCCGCTGTCGGCGTATCGGTACCGGGGAGCGCAGCCGGCCCGAGCATGGGGTGAAGCACGATGCCGATTGCCGCATGCACCCGACCCTTCAACGGCTCAAGACCAGAAGTGGGATCGGATATCGGAAGACGAGCGGGCGTGAATGTCCTGAGAACCTTTTCACTCGACGGCTCGATCAATCGCGCGCGCAGCAGCAGGCTGTCGGTGCCAAGGGGAGTGCTCGAGGTGCTTATCGCATATCGGGCCTGCGCGACATCCGAGACGACACGCGCCTGATCGAAAGAGGAGACCGCGTCGACGAGATAATCTCTGACCGACTTCTCAGCGACTGAGATTTTTTCCGTCTTCTTCCCGGGCTCTGCGTCGATGATTGCAATCGCGATGGGAGCCGAAGGGTCGGCGGCCGGCGATTTCCTGCTGGCAAGATTCGTCGCGACGACCGCAACGAGCGCAATGCCCGCGAGGATGCCCGCCGCTATTCCAATGCGCCATCCGACTTTCGACTGCGCGACGGCCGATGTCTGCTGCGATGCGATTACCGTATCTGCCGATACCGTCCCTGAAGCACCGATCGTGTCGAGCACGCCGATGATCTCATCGGCGCTTTGCGGCCGGTCTGCCGGACGCTTCTCGAGCATCGACATGACGAGCGCAGACAGCGGGCCGGGCGTCGCGGGTCGCCGCCGCACTACGGCATCCGGTATCTCCGCAATGTGCGCTGCCAGGAGTCCCTGTGTTGGTCGGCCGGTGAAGGGAGGATTTCCTGTCAGCAGCTCGTAAAGAACGCATCCCAGGGCATAGATATCCGCGCGATGATCCACCGTCGGATCGCCTGCCGCCTGCTCCGGTGCCATGTAGGCCGGAGTTCCCAGCGCAAGTCCGACAGAGGTGAGTATCGACTTCGCCTCGCCCTGCGCCATGACGGACTCGGTGACTGCCTTTGCAACGCCGAAGTCCGCAACGAGCGCATGCCCGCGCGTGACGAGAATGTTCTCGGGCTTGAGATCGCGATGAACGACGCCGCGCTCGTGTGCATAGGCAAGCGCATCGGCGAGCTCGCGTCCCATGCGCACGACATCCTGAACTCTGAGCTCGCCGGATCGCTGAAGCCGTCCACGGAGACTTTCGCCTTCGATGAACGGCATCGTATAGAACAGAATATTGCCGGCCGATCCTGCCGAATGGACTGGGACGATGTTCGGATGCTGGAGGCGCGCAGCCAGCTGGATCTCGCGGCGGAATCTTTCGGCGGAAAGCTCCCCGGCGAGATCGGGAGGCAGGACCTTCACTACGACATCGCGGCCCAGTGACGTCTCACGAGCGACGAAGACGCGGGACATTCCGCCACCGCCGAGCTCACGGTCGATTGTATATGCTGTGCCAAGCGCTTCCTGAAGCTGCGCGCGAAGATCCTGGCTCATTGGGTGTTGCGGATTGACGTCACTCGAAATTCTGCGGGGAACGACGGAGACCCGCCAATATAGGGTCCTGCCGCTTTTCCGTCAGCATGAAATCCGCGATGACCGGGACATCAAGGCATCAAGGTGTACGTGCCATCGATGAAGTCGGACATCAGCATGATCAGGCTGTAGCGTACCGCGAGCTTTTCTCCGTCGATCGTCGCCGCGGCCTCCCATCGCTAATCGCCTTCGGGTGAACGCGATGCAACTTCCATCGGCCGACCACGAAGGCTGCACGTCGGCCACCAAGGCGAGGTCCGCCTCAGCCGGCG
>DASWQD010000404.1:0-4042 GCA_036398255.1 Gemmatimonadaceae bacterium
ATCGGTCCGACTCCGCCCGGAACGGGTGTGATCTTCGAGGCGACATCCTTCACGGATTCGAAATCGACATCACCGACGAGCCGGTAGCGACGCGGTGCGGCCGCGTCTGCAATCCTGTTCATGCCCACGTCGATGACAACCGCGCCGGGCTTGACCATGTCTCCCGTGATCAGTCCCGCCCTTCCGGCCGCGGCAATCACGATGTCGGCACGCTTCACGTGCGATGCGAGATCCCGGGTGTGGCGGTGACACACGGTCACAGTTCCATTCGCGCCCTCCGCATCCTGGATCAAGAGCGCAGCCATCGGCTTGCCCACGATGTTGCTTCGCCCGACGATGACGCACTCGGCACCACTCGTCTCGACACCTGACCGTTTCAGCATTTCCTGAATTCCGGCAGGCGTGCACGGAACGAATCCGTCGCGCTCGCCGATAAGGAGCTTTCCGACATTCACCGGATGGAATCCGTCGACATCCTTGCGCGGATCGATCGATCGAATGACTGCGTCTGCGTCGAGCGGCTTCGGAAGGGGCATCTGCACGAGAATGCCGTGGACGAGCGGATCCCTGTTGAGAGTCGCCACGGCATCGAGCAGCTCCGACTGTGACGTGGATGCCGGCAGCCGCACTGTCACACTGTGCATTCCCGCCTCGTCGCATGCTTTTCCCTTCGACCGCACATACACCGCGCTCGCGGGATCTTCGCCGACGAGTACTACGGCAAGACCCGGCCTGACTCCTCGTTCGGTGAGCGCTGCCGCATCGCGCGCTGCCTCCTCCCGAATCGACCGAGCGATTGCTACTCCATCGATGAGCTCAGCGGGCAAAGTCCACCGCGCGTGTCTCGCGGATGAGAACAACCTTGATCTGTCCCGGATACTGCAGCTCGGCCTCGATGCGCCGCGCGATCTCTTCGCTCAGCGTCGTCATGCGCGCGTCGTCCACGTCGTCGGGCGTCACGATCACGCGCACTTCGCGGCCTGCCTGAATCGCGAAAACCTTTTCGACTCCGCGATAGCTCGAGGCGATCTTCTCGAGTCCTTCAAGCCGCTTCACGTACGTCTCGAACGCTTCGCGCCGCGCGCCGGGCCGCGATCCAGAGATCGCATCTGCTGCCTGAACGAGAACCGATATCTCGCTCTCGTGAGGCACGTCGTCATGATGCGCGGCGATGCAGTTGATCACGAGCGGATGCTCGCCGTATCTCGTCGCCATCTCGACGCCGAGCTGCACGTGAGTTCCCTCGTGCTCGTGAGTGAGCACCTTGCCCATGTCGTGCAGCAGCGCGCCGCGCCGGGCCATGGCGACATCGAGCCCGAGCTCGGCAGCCATGATCCCGGCAAGCCAGGCGACCTCCTGCGAGTGATGCAGGATGTTCTGGCCGTAGCTGGTGCGCCAGCGCATGCGGCCGATGAGCTTGATGATCTCCTGGTGGAGGCCGTGCACCCCGCTCGCATAGGCTGCGCGCTCACCGGTATCGATGATGCCCGCGTCCACTTCCTCACGCGACTTGGCGACGACTTCCTCGATGCGTCCGGGGTGAATTCTTCCGTCGGCAACGAGCTTCTCGAGCGAGAGCCTCGCAATCTCGCGGCGCACGGGATCGAAGCACGACACGACGACTGTATCGGGAGTGTCGTCGATGATGACGTCGACTCCCGTCGCGAGCTCGAACGCGCGAATGTTGCGGCCCTCGCGCCCGATGATGCGCCCCTTCATTTCATCGTTCGGCAACGCGACTGCCGAGACCGTTGTCTCAGCCGTCTGCTCGGCGGCGATTCGCTGGATTGCGAGCGCGATGATCTTCTTCGCTTCGCGATCCGCGTTGCGCCGCGCGGCTTCGCGAATGTCGCGGATCCTGTTTGCCGCGTCCGCCTGCGCCTCATCAGCGAGCCGCTGCACCAGCTCGGCCTTCGCTTCCTGCGCGGAGAGACCGGCGAGCTGCTCGAGACGCCGCCGCTCATCGGCCATGAGCCGGTCGAGCTCCTGCTCGCGCGAATGGAGAGCTTCCTGCCGGCGGCCCACGTCAGCGGCTCGTGAAGATGCCTCCTTCTCGCGCTGCTCGAGCAGGTCGTACTTGCGATTCAGGAGATTGTCGCGCTCCTGCACGCGGCGCTCTTCCGCTTCGATCTCTTCGCGTCGCTTGCGGGCTTCGAGCTCCCAGTCTTCCCGCAGACGGATGAGCTCTTCCTTGCCGGAGAGGACTGCGCTCTTGCGCAGCGAGTCAGCTTCGCGCGCGGCATCTTCGAGGACCCGACGGGCGGTTTCTTCCGCGGTCGCCTTCGCCTGCGCCTGGCGCGCAAGCTCGCCACTCGTACCCGCGCGTTTGCCGAATATGAAAAAAACCGCAGCGGCTACAGCAATCAATCCAATGCCAACTGCGGCGATTATCGCCGTTTCAGTCATTTGTCAGATCTATGCAGAGCCCGCGGCCTGGCCACAGGCGGCCCCAATCGCGCCGATAATCGTCGCGTATCCGGGGATTAAACTAACTGTTGCGCTTGGCGGGGGGGAGCCAGGGTCGGATTTCGTCGCTCAGTGCCGCCATGTCCCCGGCGAGCGACTCGGACTGGGCGCGCTCCTCGAAGAGCTCGCCCGCGATGCGCAGGGCCGCGAGAATCGCGGCCTTGTGACTTTCGATTCTGGCGCCGGATTCCATCGTATCGCTGATCACCTGATCGACGTATGCCGCGACTGCACGAGTCTGTTCGGGAGACGTTTCGCTGCGCAGGGTGTATTCCGCCCCCTGAATCGTCACGCTGACCACGTTCTTCTTGGTCATCGCGAAGCGCCCTCATGCTGCTGCCTGAGGAATCGGACGCGGTCGAGCACCTGGCGCGTGCGCGTGCGCGCCGCTTCGAGACGGCGCTTGAGGTCCGCGTTTTCCTTTTCCAGCTTGTCCACCCTTTCCGGATTCACGCGGGGGCCGCCTGCCGCGGAATCGAAAGCCTTGACTCTCGATTCGGCCTGAAGAGCGCGGCGCCGGAACATCGCAAGCTCGTCACCGAGGTGGCGGACCAGCTGCTGAAGCTCCTGGAAGGATTCGACGTCAGGACGTTCGCTGTTTGATGCCAAGTGCTGCCTCGAGGGTGCTGAGTATTTTCGCGGTCCGGCCCTGAATTTCCCGGTCGCGTAGTGTGCGCTCCGGATGGCGGAAGGTCAATCTCCACGCGAGGCTTCTCGTTCCCGCAGGAAGCACACCTCCCCTGAACTCATCGAATACGACGAGGGATTCGAGGAGGTCCCCCGCTGAGGCGCGAATGGATTCCGCCACCTGCGCTGAAGTGACGGAATCCGGCACGACGAGCGCCAGATCCACTTCCATTGCGGGCATTACCGGAATTGCCTGGTATTTCCGCGCCGCGTGCGACTCGATTGGCAACGCGTTGAGGTCGATCTCGACCCCATAGACTGGAGCTGCCCATACCGGCGCGTCGAGAGACAGCCGTCGCACTGTCCCGACCGCCGTACCGTTGACGTCGATGTTCCAGAGAACGTCGGCGACTGACGGGTCAAGTGAAACCGCTGCGCCCGGCCATGCGGCTCTCGTGACCGCTTCAGCGATTCCTTTCGCATCCCATTCGTCGAAATGGGGCGGCTTCGGCTCGGTGAAATGCGGCGGCCGGCGCTCACCCGTAACTATCGCCGCTGCGTGGATACGCTCCGCAGGCGCAGATGTCTGTGGATCACGAGCCGCTGTGAAGACAGTCCCGATCTCGAACAGACGCACGTTGCGCTGCATGTGCGCAAAGTTGTGCTCCACTCTCCTCGACAGAGTCTCGAGCAGATTCGTTCGAAGGTAGGCTTCGTCTTCGGCGAGAGGATTGCGTACGCGATGCGCATCATCGCCTGAGCGGACGAACGGCATCGGCCGCGCCTCGAGAAGTCCGGCGGCAACGAGCTCCGTACGAACCTGTCGCGACAGGAGATGCATTGGCGCGTCGGGAACTCTCCCGGGCCGCTGAGGCCTTATCTGAGACGAGAAATTTTCGTACCCGTGCAGCCGGGCCACTTCCTCGATGAGCTCGACCTCGCCGGCGAT
>DASWQD010000405.1:0-13379 GCA_036398255.1 Gemmatimonadaceae bacterium
GGCGCAGCCATGAGGTGAATCGCATCCTGCTCCATCTTCGAGATGCGGAGCATCGGGTGCACGACCATTGTGGAGATTGGGGCCCGGCGAACCACATGGTCGGCGACGCTGCCCACTGTGGCTCTTGCAATTGCACCACGGCCGTGAGTCGCGATAGCTATCAGATCTGATTCGGTGTTCTCGGCCATGACCAGAATCGCGTGCGGCACGTCCTCCGCTATGACAACACGCCGCTGGACGCTTATGCCACGCTCACCGGCGAGACAGCTTTCGAGATAGCGCTGAGCAGCTGCAACTTCCTTTGCTGCTGCTGGTCCCACTGCGGACTCGAGCTGGTTGCTGGACCGAACCCTCGACGGTGACAGCACCTTGAGCAGCGTTATGGTCGCCCCGTCGATTCGCGCCATGGCAACTGCGGCATCGAGGCTCTGCTCGGCCAGCAATGAGCCGTCGAGCGGGACAAGAATGCGATTGAAGCAGAATCCGCTCGCGAGTGCAGTCGAAACAGAGGGCGCCTTAACCACGAGAACGGGAATTCCGCTCTCCCTGATCAGGGCATCGGCAACACTTCCGAACCACGCGCGGGCAAATCCCTTTCGCGTGTGGCTGCGCATCACGATGAGATCCACGTTCTGCCGCCTCGCGTAGCCGATCAAAGCGTCCGCGACCGGCCCGTGCTGAATAGACGCTGTCACGGTCACCGTGCTGTGTGCTCTGCATTCGGCGGCGATAGAGTAGAGGTCGGAGAGCTCTGCAGCCTGGATCTGGCGAAGCGCCTGGCTCTCGGCGCCGAAGTTGTCCGGAGCGGCTCCGAGAACCGATGAAGTCCCGACTCGCACGAGCCTCAGCGTTGCCCCGCTACGCGACGCAATGCGAAGTCCCTGAAGGACCGCTTCCCTTGAAAACGGCGAGCCGTCGACGGGCACCATGACGTTGCGATACATAATCATTCCCTCGTTGAGCATGATCGGCCGGAGATCGAATCGATCGACACCCCGAATACTTCCGTTCGGAAAGCCAGCGGATCGCGATTGGTGAACGCGTCTGGAGACAGACGTCGGATGGCATCGGCAGCGCGGTCATAAAGGCGCACGTCGTGAGTCGAGCCTTCTCGCTTCAATACATAGAACGACCCGCGCACAACAACGCTCTGCCAGTCGAGCGGGCCCGAGATCTCATCGACCTCGAACGCGACCCACTGGTTGTGGCGAAGCGTGATGAGCTTGTCGCCGGCCGAAGTCCGGCCGAACAGCCATCCATCATCGAGGACGTAGTGAATCGGCCGGACATCCACGCTGTCCCGAAACGAGAAGGCGATTCGCCCAACTGAATTCCTCTCGAGCAGGGCCATGCTTTCCGGATTCGACAATTCGCGAAACTCCGGTCCGGCACCACGAACGACCACAGATGATTTCTCCATGGCCTCAAGTTCGTTTCTACAGGGTTTCGGGGCAGTCGGACGTTTCGACCAACCTTTGTGGGGATTCCCACCACACTTTTTTCCGGCAACTGACGACGCCCCTGGGTGATGCGTCAGCCCAGATTGCCGTCAACTCCAGGCCGAGGCACAAATGACCACTGTTACAGCATCTCCGTCCACGCAATCGTGCCAGTGTTGGGAATATGAACACCCAGTGACCGGTGGAATCGTCGTCGGCGTGGATGGATCGAAGGAATCGATTGCCGCACTGAACACCGCAGCCGCCATCGCCCGGAACCGGCGTTGCGCGCTCCATGTGGTCGCGGTGGTTCAGCCGTTCCCGACCTATCAGCTAAGTCCCGGAGTGGACAAAAGCCGCGAGAACGTGAACGAGCTTCGAGCAGCGCTTCGTGAGTCGGAGCTTCGTCAGATCATTCGTGTCCTGGAACCGGCCGACGACTGGACGCACGAGGCAATCATCGGAAGCCCGGCCAGGGAGCTGACGTCGATCGCGGAACGACGTAGTGCTGAGCTCCTCGTCGTGGGACGTCACCGCCACGGAGCGATCGACCGAGTGCTCGGCGGCGAAACCACGCTTCAGGTTATGCGAAGAAGCGGGGTGCCGGTGTTGGCGGTCGACAGCGACCTCGAAACAGCGCATTCGGTCGTGGCAGCAGTGGATTTTTCACCGTCGAGCATCCGCGCAGCGAAAACGGCGCTTGGCCTGATGGGCACTGCCGGTACTCTCTACATGGTTTTCGTCGAGCCGCCTGCAGACCTGCTGCCGAATGGATTTGCGCTTCCCGAGGAAGCACGCTTTCCTGGGGATATCGTCGTGTGGTTCCGGCGTTTTGCAGACGGGTTGGGGCGGCACCCGGGAATTCTCGCCGAGCCCGTAGTGCTGAGTGGCCGGCCTGTGTCGGCGCTGGTCCAGTTTGCGGAAAGAGTAGGCGCCGACGTGATCGCCACAGGATCCCATGGACACGGGAAAGTGGAGAGATTCCTGCTTGGAAGCGTGTCCACGGGAGTGGTGCGAAATGCGAATTGTGGGGTGCTCGTAACCCCGGCTTCGGTCTGAGCTAGCTTTTGCGCTTAGCCGAAGATTTCACACTGCGGCGCTCGAGCTCGGTGTCGCCGCCGTGATTGTGGCGCTCGAGATCCCTCGCGAGACGTGTTTTCTCGCTGTTCTTGTCTGCCTCGTCATGCTGTTCGCGGCCTTCAAACAGACGGCTCTTTCCGTCCGGGTGATCGTGCGCGCGAATTTCCTCGGGGTCGTAGCGCGGGCCGGTTTTCTCCCGGCCCTGATCGCTGGTCTGTGAGATCTCGGCGATTCTCGAGATCGTCTTGTCACCGTGCTGGCTGGGCGCATGATTGACGGCGCCCTGCTGGATGCCACCGTTTTCCTTGTTCTTTCCCATGTAGTGATACCTCCTCCCAATCACAGGGCAACCGGCATGCCGTCCGTTCCGGAGAAAACGGCGGCGCGACGGAGCCTGAGGTTGTAGGTTTGGCCCCAGTACAATTATCCGGAGATTGCGATGACTGATGCCGCAGCCAGTCCCACCCCTGCGAAGACGGGATTGTGGGAGGACTTCATAGACATCTTCATGCAGCCGCGGCAGGTCTTCGAGCGACGGCGCGACGGCAAATTCGGATTGGCCCTCCTCGCGTTGATCGCTCTAACTGCGATCCTGTTCTTCGCTCTCAAGAACGGGCTGGGCCCGATCATGGATGCGGAGATGGCAAAGCAGGCGGCTGCCATGGCGGCGAAGAATCCGCAGATCACTCCCGAACAGATAGCGGCGAGTCAGGGAATGATGGAGAAGTTCGCCGTCGTCGGATATGTGCTGTTCCTGCCGATCGGAGTCGTGATTGCGGCGGTGCTTCTGTGGCTCGCGGGAAAGCTCGTCGGAGCAAGTGTTGCATTCGCCGCGGCGATGATGATCGCGACGTATGCGCAGTTCCCGCGAATCGCGGAGCTGATTGCCAACGCCCTTCAGGGTCTCCTGCTCTCACCGGAATCGATTACTTCACGGTACAGCGTTCAGCTTGGCCCAGCGCGGTTCATGGATCCGTCGGCAAATCCGTTCGCACTCACGGTACTCGGCGGCCTGGATCTCTTTACACTCTGGGTGACTTTTCTGTGCGGGCTTGGACTTTCAGTCGTTGCACGCGTGCCGTTGTCGAGGGGCTTGATCGCTGCGGCCGCGGTGTGGCTGGTGGGACTTCTTCCGTCGCTTTATCAGGCGCTCTCGCAAGCGACATGATATCTGCGGGGTTTCCCGCACACGAGGACATGCCCTTCCCTGACTGATTACGGAGTCGCACGCGATCATCGTTCTCGCAGCACAACAGCGAGGATGTCATGTGCGCGAAGATTACTCGTCCTCAGCGGATAGTCGCGGGGATCGATTTCAGTGCGGCGTCTTTCGCGGCTGCACGGTGGATCGCACGATGGCTGGCAAAGGACAGCGAGCTGACCCTCGTGCATTCCCTGGTTGTGCCGGAAATCCGTGGGATCCTGGCTGCGAAGTACCCGCTGTCTCCGTCGCTGCTGGAGAATGCGAAGGCAGGTGCCCTGCGGCGGCTTCGTGAATTCAGCGGGACATTGCCTTCTCAAGCCTCAATCGATATCCGGGAAGGCCGGCCGGCCGATGTTCTCGCTGCGGCCGCTCGCGACCACGACGCAGATCTTGTCGTAGTTGGAAAACACGGAGAGCGGCCGAACCGCGGATACACCGGTCGAACAGCAGACAGTCTGATTCGATCCGCGCCCGCTCCCGTGATGATGGCGGCTGGAACTATGCGGTCAGCGCCTGTCAGCTTGCTCGTGGCCCTCACATACTCTTCGATCACACCATTCGTAATCGGCTGGGTTCGCAGGTTACAGGCAGCGTCAGGTGCGGAAGTCGTGGCCCTACACGTGGTTGGCTCGGCGGTACTGAGTCATGTGCTCACCATGTCATCTGTGAAGACAGGCGATACTCCGGGCACCGAGGAGCTGGATGAGATTTTCAGCGAGGACCGTCATCGCTGGGAAATTGAGCTCACCGATGCGGGCATTCCGGAGGAAAAAATTTCGGCCGAAGTTGTTTTTGGAGAAGTTTCGGACTCCATCATTACGGCGTCCCGCGATCATCGCGCCGACATGATCATCATGGGCAGCCATGCCGGGCCCGTTCGTCGATGGCTGCTTGGAAGCGCGGCGAGCGCCGTGCTTCGCCAGGCAGAAATTCCCGTACTCATCGTCGTTGAGCCGGAGACTCAGGAGACGACGTCGGTGCCTTCGCATTCAGCTCATCACACTTCAATCCAGGGCGACGGATCGACGCATCTGCTGTCCAGCCTGACCCCCGACTGGCCTGCGATTCCCTTATCGCAAACCGCACGCGTGACGTCGAGCGCAGACACGATTCCAGCGAGCTTCCGGCCCTGCATCACAATCACCCGGTGAATTCCGTGTTTGCGCATCAGCGCTGCGGCAGCTCTCACGGAAGAATCCGGCGCCACGCTGAAAACATTCTGTGTCATCGCTTCTTCGACTGTGTGCTGGTCGAGAAGCGTCCTCCCGCTGGGTGACGTGTCGTCTACGATTGAATCAGCGCCCTGAGACCACTCGTCGAGCATTTCCTGGGATATCGCACTCTCGAGCTCTTCGTCGTCATCGGGATCGGGAACCGGCTCCTTCCATGCTTCCACCACAGTCTCGCCGGCATTGGTCGTCTCCGGCTCCGGGGCATTGACGATAAACGACAGGATGTCACTCGTGGAAATCACGCCGACGACCCGGTTGCCCGTCACAACGGGAGCTCCACTCAAATGATTTGTTGAAAGAGTTTCCATCACTTCACGGATCGTCGATTCCGGTGTAACGGTGACGACGTCCGTCGTCATGATATCGCGTACGGCCAGCATGCTTGCCTCACCGAGTTGCGGCTGCGACGGTCTTGCGGGTGACCTTCCATTGGCCGGTGATCGACTGGCTTGAAGCTTTTCCAGTTGTGACATAGGTACCCTCAATTCTGTCGGCGCCGGTGAATCTTCCTTCGAATGTCGTCGAGACTGTGCAGGCGCAGTCGGGATCGGTGTACGGCTCGAGATTCCCCGTGATTCGGCCCTCGCCAAGGCGAACGAACTTGACCTTCAGAGGCTCGGCAAGCGCGGGCTGCCGCGCGACAGGCGTCTGGTTACTCGGATCCACTGCGATCTTCAGGTTCTGAACTGCTGGAATCATGACGACGTCGCAATAAGCGGTGTCCTTTTCGCTTGCTAGCTCGAAGGAAATGCTGCCGCTTCGGCCTGTTTCCCTGCTGCTGTATTCACCGGACCAGCTGCCGACCAGCAAGCCCGACGAGCCCGAGTCGGAAATGACCGGAACCGGTGTACGTCTCCATCCGCATGCTGCGGCTATGAGCACGAGTGTGAGCACTGATGCGTTTCTGATGTTTCTCATGAAAGCCTCCTCCGGGTCATGGCGGGACGATATCCACAAGAGGGGTGCGTGTCCGTAGGGAAAGGGAGGAAAATGGGTACAGGAAATACGCACACGAGAGCGGTGAGCCGCTGACTGTATTTCCCCGAGTGGATTCGATATTCGGTTAGAACCCTTCGGAGCTGCTCATGTCATCCGTTCATTTTCATCTTCTGCTGAATCATTTTCCCGTTATAGGCACGCTGATCGTCATTGGGCTTCTTGCCGTGGCGATACTTCGCCGCAGCAATGACGTAGCGAAGGCTTCGCTCGCTCTTCTCGCAGCGCTTGGAGTGATCTCGGTTCTCGTGTTCCTGACGGGAGAGCCGGCCGAGGAGACCATAGAAAACCTTCCCGGCTTTTCGGAAGCAGTCACCGAGAAGCACGAGGAGTTCGCGCTTGCGGCGACGATTGCCCTCGCATCGATCGGCGCATTCTCGCTGGCCACCCTGACAGTTTTCCGAAAGCGCGAGATCCCGCGATGGCTCACACTCGGTGTATTCATGCTGTCACTAGTCGGCGGCGCAATGATGGGATACACCGCGATGCTCGGCGGCCAGGTGCGTCACACCGAGGTGCGGACAGGGTTCGTGAGCCTGCCCGAGGACGATTAATCGGCCGATGGCGTGATTCGGCCGGCCCCAGGATTCCATTTCGTGCGGCATCGAATCCCGGTCTTTGTCCTGCTGTTCCTGATCATCGGGGCTGCGGCAACATTGCTGCCGCAGGGGGCATTGTGGCGCCATCGAATCTGGATGGCGGGCCTCATCGTTACGTCAATCCCGATCCTGTCGGCGACGATACACGGAATGATGCGGGGCAGGTTCGCAGCCGATCTGGTTGCGGCTCTTGCCGTAATAGCGTCCGCATTGCTTGGACTGCCAGTAGTCGGCCTCGTGATAGTGCTGATGCAATCAGGCGGGGAGGCGCTCGAGCGATTCGCCGAAGGACGCGCGAGTGATGCTCTTCGCGCCCTCCAAGAGGCTGCTCCGGCAACAGTGCACCGGATCAGCCGCGGCACGGTCGAGGACGTTGACGTCGACGCCGTTCGAAAAGGCGACAGCATAGTCGTCCGGCCTGGGGAGATGATCCCGTGTGACGGGGAAGTAGTCAAAGGCAGCTCGCATCTCGATACGTCGAGTCTCACCGGCGAGCCGATGCCCGAAAGAGTCGGCTCAGGATCGAAAGTGATGAGCGGCAGCGTCAATCGGGAAAGTCCGCTCGTTATTCGCGTGATTGCAATCGCACGTGACAGCCAGTACGCACGCATCGTCGCACTGGTCCGCGAGGCACAGGCAAGCAAGGCGCCGCTTCAGAGGCTCGCCGACAGATATGCCGTCTGGTTCACGCCCTTCACTCTCATTGTCTGCGCCGGCTCCTATGCCGTTTCGCGTGACTGGAGCCGGGTGTTGTCGGTACTCGCCATCGCCACACCTTGCCCGCTGATTCTTGCGACACCGGTTGCGATACTGGGCGGAATGAACATGTCAGCGCGGCGCCAGATCCTGATGCGGAACGGGAGCGCCCTCGAAGCCCTCGGCACTGCGACGGCTGTTTTGTTCGACAAGACGGGGACGATCACTATCGGCCGTCCTCACGTGTCCCGCGTCATCGCAACCGATTCCGTGAGTGAAAGCGATGTCCTGAGACTTGCAAGCGCTGTCGAGCAGGGCTCCGGTCACCTGCTCGCGCGAACACTTGTCGCCGAGGCTGAAGCGCGAGATCAGCTCGCCGCTCCTGCAACCGAGATCGTCGAAACACCCGGACGTGGAGTTTACGGCACAGCCGAAGGGAGAAATGTGTCGGTGGGAGCGCGATCATTCATTACCGAGCGTCATCCGTCAACTAGAGCGGGTATCGAGAAAAGCGAGACTGGAAGTGATGGCGATGCGGTGCTCCGCGCGTACGTCGCGGTCGACGGCGCGCTCGCCGGCGTGATCGAGTACGCCGACAGCATTCGGCCCGGAATGCCCGAGCTGATTCAGCGTCTTCGCGATGCAGATGTGCGGCACGTCATGCTCCTGTCAGGGGACCGAGCCGAGAATGCTCGCGCAATCGCAGATCGGCTCGGCATAGACGAAGCCCGGGGAGACATGCTGCCTGAGGATAAAGTGGAAGTCGTAAGGCGGCTCCTTCACGACGGGGAATCTGTCGTGATGATGGGCGACGGAACCAACGATGCGCCGGCGCTCAGCAGCGCCACCATCGGCGTGGCGCTCGCGTCACACGGCCGGGGAATAGCGACGGAGGCAGCGGACGTCATACTTCTCGCCGACGATCCGGCGCGCCTTATGGATGGAATAGACATCAGCCGGCGCACGATGCGTATCGCCAGGCAATCGATCTGGGCCGGGCTCGGAATCAGCGCGGCGGGAATGATGTTCGCCTCCCTGGGATACATACCGCCGATCGCCGGCGCAGCGACACAGGAGCTCATCGATCTTGCGGTGATCCTGAATGCCCTTCGGACGAGCAGGCCCCCACTGCGTACGGGAAACGCTGAAGGAAATTCCTCTCACTCCTGACAGATCGGGTATCGCGCCGCTCGTACGTTCCGATCAGGGCCGGCAAGAAGGACCGGCCCAATATCCAGGAGGCTTCAGATGACTGCCGTCGAGATGATCACGCGCGAGATCGACGAGACCGAGGTTCTTGCTACGCGCCCCGGTGTAAAATCCATTCTCGTTGCAACGGACGGGTCGGACACGGCTATCGCCGCTCTCAGTGCAGCGAAGCTCATCTGCGGCAAGGTCAGCGCAGACGTCCACGTAGTTTCTGTCGTCGAGCCAATGCCCATAATGCTCCCGACGCCAGATGGAATGCTTCTTCCCCCCGATTTCGAGAAGCGCCGGGAGGATGCTCAGCGCGTTCTCGTCAGCGAGCAGATGAAACAGTTCGATCCGCAAAATGAGTGGACGTTGGACGTAAGGCTCGGTCGTGTTTCAGAGGCGATTGCCCGGGTCGCGCGAGAGCAGAAGGTTGACCTCATCATTATCGGAACCAACAAGCACGGACTGTTTGGACGTATCATGGGCGAGGATACGGCCACGGAAATCGCCCGGCTGAGCGATATCCCGCTGCTGGTCGCGTCGCCGATGAAGCGCCTTCCCCATCGGGTCATCGTCGGCATGGACCTGAATCCGGATGGAATGCAATGCACTCCGAAGGTACTGAGCATTCTCGTGGAAAATCCGAGCATCTCGTGCGTTCATGTGCAGCCGCGCTCAGAGTGGATGGGCATCGACTGGGCAGAGCTCGATACGGAATACGAGGTTGCGATGAAAGACCGGTTCAGTTGCTTCGAGACGGAAATGCGCGCCTTCGATCTGAGGCCGGAGCTGGTAGTGCTTCACGGCGACGCGGCTCACGAGCTCACCGATTTCGCCGAGTATTCCAGGGCCGAGCTGATCGTCGTCGGTGTGAAACGGCGCGTTGGACGTACACGGGCAATTGGCGGACGGATCGCCGGAAGGGTGATCAGGCAGGCTGCCTGCAGCGTGCTGGTCGTTCCAAACATTGTCCCGAAGGAGACCAGACTGACGGTCGTGCCTGACGTGACTGACGTCGTTCGGGATTCCCGGCTGTGGAGCTCGACACTTCGGGATTTCACCGCGCGGAATGCGGGGAGAATCGTGACCCTCGAGGTCGACGACCCGGATTTTGGCGCGCTCGTCGAGGCATACAATTATCCGCTTCTTGGCGTCGACTTCGATCACCGGGATCAATCGATCACGATCACGCTCGGTGACACGCAGGGTCTCGACCGGCATCTGACTCGCACGATATCGAAGCCGCAAGGCGTCTCGGTGCTGAGCGTCAACGGACGGGACACGGCGTTGTCGATTGCGCATGGCGGCGGACAGACGCTGCTGACCCTCTGATCCAGACTGCGGCCGGTGGTGAGCGCCACTCGAGAGATTGGCGCTCGTCGTTGCGGCCATGCTGGACCGTCAGGGTAACCCTGACGAGTAATCCAGTGAATCTCCGATGTATTGGATTGGCAGGGAGGATGAGATTCGAAGTGCGCCCCCTCTCGTCGTGAGAGTGAGGTGCATCGGAACTCATTCTCGAGGTAGACATGCAACCTCCGTATCGCAGAGCGGTTGCCCTTGCACTTTGCATCGGTGCTTCCGCCCTGCTCATTCATGCCTGCTCGCGGCCTGCGAGCGAAAATCAGAGTGTGCTGACGGGTGATGCCGCTTCCCGAGTCTATGTGGCACCCGGGTCGTACGACGAGTATTACGCCTTCCTCTCCGGCGGATTCAGCGGGCAGCTCGCTGTCTACGGTTTGCCATCGGGCAGACTGCTCAAGGTCATTCCAGTATTCTCGCAGAATGCGGAAAACGGCTGGGGCTACAACGAAGAGACGAAGCCGATGCTGGAGACGACGTACGGGTTCGTGCCCTGGGACGATACTCATCACGCCGAATTATCGATGACTGAAGGATCGCCCGACGGCCGGTGGCTCTTCATCAACGGAAACAACACGCCGCGCATCGCGCGCATCGATCTCGCAAAGTTCGAGACAGACGAAATCATCGAGATCCCGAATGCCGCCGGCGGCCATGCGTCGCCGTTCACGACTCCGAACAACAAGTACGTCGTATCCGCAACGCGGTTCAGCGTGCCCGTCCCGAACACTGACGTACCCATCGAGTCGTACAAGCAGAACTTCAAGGGCACCCTTTCATTCGTCTCGGCCTCGGAGCCGGGCAGGATGGATATCGCGTTCCAGATACTGATGCCCGGACACAACTACGATCTCGGGCATTCGGGAAAGGGACCGTCGGATGGATGGTTCTTCTTCACGTCATACAACTCCGAGCAGGCGAACACGAAGCTCGAGACGAATGCCTCGCAGAACGACAAGGACTACATCGCCGCAGTGAACTACGTTCAGGCCGAACAGTGCGTGGCGCAGGGGAAGGCGAAGACGGTTCCGGCCAGATACATGCACAACTGGATGGATGAGGGCTCCAGGTCGGCAAAGTCCGAGACGAAGACAAGCGTCAGGATGCTCGATCCGCGGGACTGCCCGGGCATCGTGTATTACCTGCCGACGCCCAAATCGCCTCACGGTGTCGACGTAGACCCCACCGGTGAATACATCGTGGCAGGTGGAAAGCTCGCGAGCGTGATTCCGGTTCACTCGTTCACGAAGATGAAGAAGGCAATCAGCGACAAGGCCTTCGACGGCGAGCTCTCCGGAATTCCGATTCTCCGGTACGACGCGGTTCTCGCTGGTGAAGTGCAGAAACCCGGGCTCGGTCCGCTGCACACCGAATTCGACGGAAAAGGCAACGCATATACGTCGATGTTCATCTCCTCGGAAGTCGTGAAGTGGAAGCTCGGGACGTGGGAGGTGCTCGATCGGATTCCGACGTACTACTCGATCGGCCACCTGATGATTCCGGGCGGCGATTCGAAGAAACCGTGGGGCAAGTATCTGGTCGCGATGAACAAGATCACGAAGGACCGCTATCTCCCGACCGGCCCCGAGATGTTCCAGAGCGCGCAGCTGATAGACATCAGCGGCGAGAAAATGAAGCTGCTTCTCGACTTCCCGACGATCGGCGAGCCGCACTACGCGCAGGCGCTTCCGGCATCGATGATCAAGGACAAGCAGCTGAAATTCTTCGAGCTCGCGAAGAACACGCATCCGCACGTCACAAAGGCGGAAGCTAGCGGCGGCATCAGACGCGAAGGCAAACGTGTTCACGTCAACATGATCGCCATCCGCAGCCACTTCGCGCCGGACAATCTCGAAGGCGTGATGGTCGGTGATACCGTGTACTTCCACGTCACGAACATCGAGCAGGACTGGGACATCCTGCACGGATTCGCAGTCCTCGGCGCAACGAACTCGGAGCTGATTCTCAACCCGGGTGAAACACGCACGCTGAAATGGGTGCCCACTGCAGCGGGTGTGTATCCGTTCTACTGCACCGATTTCTGCTCGGCGCTCCACCAGGAGATGCAGGGGTACATCCGCGTCTCCGCGCCGGGGTCGAACGTCGCGCTCAGCGCAAACACGAGCGAGAAGGCGAAGACACAATTGAACCGTGCGCCTGAAGGTGCGGGCGCATCATCCCAGCGGTAGGGGCAGAAGCATGAAAGCGGCGAGCAGCGGCAAGCGTTCCTTCATGATGTCGAGAACATCGCGTCTCCTGATCGCGTTGTCGGCGCTGCTGCTCGCCGTGGCGTACCTGGTTCCGGTGTGGAGGATCGAGCTGGTCGCGCCTCAGTATCCCGAAGGTCTTGGGATGCTGATCCGCATCAACACGATCACCGGAATCAAGCCCGCCGATCTCAACAACATCAACGGGCTCAATCACTACATCGGCATGAAGGCGATTGTGCCCGAGGCAATTCCAGTTCTGCGAGTGATGCCGGTTGCGCTCGGCATTCTCGTGGTGCTCGGACTTCTGGCCGCGCTCTACGGACGGCGGTGGACAGCGTGGTCATGGCTCGGACTCGTCGCGGCCGGAGGCGGGGGGGCGATGTTCGAGTTCTGGAGGTGGTCGTACGACTACGGTCACAACCTTGCGCCCGATGCAATCATCAAGGTGCCGGGGATGACCTACCAGCCTCCGCTCATCGGAACGAAGCAGCTGCTGAACTTCACCGCGGCCTCGTGGCCGGCGGCCGGAGCGATTGCCGCTGCTGTCGCATTCACTATTGCACTCGCGGTGCTTTTGTCCGCGCGCAGGCGGCCGGCGTCTCATACGCTGGGCACATCGGCCCTGCCTGCTGCAGCGGGAATCTTCATCGCGCTGTTCGTGCTGGTTCCCGTCAGTGTGTCGGCGCAGGCCGACTCAGCTCTCGTTACGCCGGAGGGAACGTCTCTCGTGTCGGCTCTCCGGTCAGTACGTTCCGGAGGAGTCATCGTCATCGCCAGCGGCCACTATAGAGTCCGTGACGTGACGATCGACCGTCCGGTCAAGGTCATCGGTCGCGGGTTGCCTACTCTCGACGCCGAAGGGAAGGGAGAAGTTCTTCGCGTCATCGCGGATGGAGTGACCATCGAAGGCTTGCGCCTCACCGGCACGGGTGTGAGCCACACGCAGGACCGCGCAGCGATTCGCGTAACCGATGCGGGCAACTGCACCATTCGCGGCAACCGGTTCGAGCAGGTTCTCTATGGGATCTATCTGGCCAAGGTCACGAGCTGTGACGTTGCCGACAATGATCTTCGCGCGAGCGGCCGAACCGAAGCCACGTCGGGCAACGGGATTCACCTGTGGTCGTCGAGCGGCGTGACGATCCAGAACAATCACGTCACCGGATTTCGCGACGGGATCTATTTCGAGTTCGTTCACGATACGAGAGTGGTGGGGAACCTGAGCGAGAAGAATCTTCGCTACGGTCTTCACTTCATGTACTCGGATGACTGCGACTATGTCGGGAACACCTTCCGCGACAATGGAGCCGGAGTCGCCGTCATGTACACGAAGCGCGTGCACATGGCGTCCAACCGGTTCGAGAGGA
>DASWQD010000406.1:0-7061 GCA_036398255.1 Gemmatimonadaceae bacterium
GGACCTGCTCCCCTCAGCGCGAAAATCTCCTTATCCGTTCCGAGATCCCCTGCACCTGGGCATTCTTTACAGGAGGAGTCGGAGTCGCCGGCGTGATCGACACGCGCCGGTAGGCACCGCTGGAAATCAGCTTCTCGACCAGGTTCGGATCGAAGTGTGTGCCACTCCGTACCTTCACTTCCTCGAGCACCCTGTGCATTGGCCAGGCCTCACGGTAGGGCCGGTGATGCGACAGCGCATCGATGAAATCGGCTAGTCCAACGATACGGGCTTCGATGGGAATGTCAGCCCCCGATATCTCATGTGGATAACCGCCGCCGTTCCACCACTCGTGGTGTCCGAGCGCGATACGCTCCGCCATCGAGACGAGCTCCGACTGGCCGCCGGAAAGAATCTGGGCACCGATTGTCGTATGCGTCCGCATCACGGCCATTTCATTTTTCGTGAGGTTCCCGGGCTTCCTCAGGATCGCGTCCGGAATTCCTATCTTGCCCACGTCGTGCAGAGGGGATGCATGGCGAATCAGAGCGACAACGCGAGACGGCAGACCCGCCGCTGCCGCAAGCTTCGCCGAAAGCTCGCCAACCCTCTGTGTATGACGGCCTGTGTCGTCATCCCGGATTTCCGCAGCGCGTGCCAGTCGCTCCAGGATCTCGTACTGCGACTGTTCCAGGTCAGCAGTGCGCTCGCGCACCCGCGTGTCGAGCGAGAGGTACAGGAACCGCGTCTCCAGCAGGTTCTGAATGCGGAGCACAACCTCCGCCGTGTCGAACGGTTTTACGAGAAAATCCTTGGCGCCGAGGGCCAGCGCGCGATGCTTTGTCTCAGCGCTCAGGTCTCCCGTGAGCATCAGCACCGGCAGATAGCCCGCGTTCATCGCCGGCTGCAGGTCCCTCAATACCTCAAACCCATCCTTGCCAGGCATGTGAAGGTCGAGAAGGATCAGATCAGGGTGGAACTCCACGAACACCGCGAGAATGTCGTTGCCGTCGGGGGCGGTGCGAATGTCGGAATACCCGGCCCCCTGAAGAATTCTTCGCATGAGTCGGAGATTCATCTCGGTGTCGTCGACGACGAGTATCCGCGCAGAAGCCGGCGATCTCATGACGAATTCGTTCATGCGGCAGCGCCGCGGTGAGGTGGCGCCTCCAGAATTTCACGAGCCTTTCGCGTCAAAGCCTCCGGCGTGAACGGCTTCTCCAGGAAGGCTGCGCCCGGCGCGAGCAGGTTTTCGCGGATGACCTTGTCCTCCGTGTATCCGGACATGAAGAGAATCCTCGCGTCCGGATTCACGCGCCTGATGCGTTCCGCGAGCTCCGATCCGTTCATCTCCGGCATCACCACATCAGTCACAATCAAATCGGCTCGATGATTCGTGGCCTCGTACAGGTCGAAGGCGGCCTTTCCGTTCTTCGCCTCGAGCACCGCGAATCCGGCTCTCTTGAGAACGCGGCATGCGACGTTTCTGACGACTTCATCGTCCTCGACCAGAATGATCGTCGCCCCACCGGCGTTCCTCCGCGCATGCCGCGCGGCTGTCGACTCCATCGCGGCCGCATCGCGCGGGAGATAGATCTTGAAGGACGTACCCTTTCCGGGCTCGCTGTAGACCCAGATGTGCCCGCCTGACTGCTTCACAATGCCATAGACACTGGAAAGCCCAAGACCGGTACCCTGTCCTAGCGGCTTCGTCGTGAAGAACGGCTCGAACAGTTTGTCTCTCACTTCCTTCGGCATTCCCGTTCCCGTGTCGCTCACCGCTAGCATCACGTACGGCCCGGGCTCGGTACCGGCATGATCCTTTCCGTAATTCTCGTCCAGCTCGACGTCTGCGGTCTCGATGCTGATGGTGCCACCCCGCGGCATGGCATCGCGGGCGTTCAGTACGAGATTTACTATCACGCGCTCGATCTGCGACGGATCAGCCTTTACTCTGCCGATATTCGGGAGGCGGGTCTCGATTCGCACCTCAGCGGGGATGAGGGACCGAAGCACGCCCTGCATTCCCGTGATCACGCCGTTCAGGTCCATCACTTCCGGTCGCAGCATCTGCTGCCTGCTGAATGCAAGCAGCTGTCGCGTCAGCGTCGCCGCCCGATCCGCCGCGCCGTTGATCTCGATGACATCTGCGCGCTGAGGATTCGAGGAGTCCATGTCGGCGAGCAGAAGCTCGCTGTAGCTCTTGATGGCCGTCAGAAGGTTGTTGAAGTCGTGCGCGACGCCTCCCGCGAGCCTTCCAACCGCTTCCATTTTCTGCGCATCGAGGAGCTGCTCTTCCAGCCGCCTCCGCTCGGTCACCTCGGTGGTCATGATTCCAACACCAAGCGTCCCCTGGCCCTGGCCGCCCTTCACGGGGAAGTAGCTCACCAGATAAAACCGCTCCACATTGGGCTCGGACGCAATCGATCCCGTCAGCGGGATGTTGAGCAGCGGCTGGCCCGACTCGATTACCCCGGTGAGCAGCTTCTCCGCAGCCTCGGCAAGCTCGGGGCTGACGAGGTCGCGAGGAGTTTTCCCGATGAGGGCCGCCGCAGGCATGTGGTTCAGCTGGCCCATCGCTTCGTTTGCGAGGGTGAACCTCAGTGAACGGTCGAAAAGCCCGAAGCCAACAGGAGAAGAATCGAGCACGAAATCCAGCAGCGACTGGGCCTGCTGCCGCTCGTCGGAAAGCCGGCTCGTTTCGTCACGCGAACGCTCGAGCTCGGCAACCGTCACCATGAGCTCCCCATTCAATTTCGTCATCGCTGCTGCGGTGAGTCTGGACTCGTCGGTCTGTTCCTCGAGCTGCATGGCCTGCTCCTCGAGCTCAGCCGCCTGCTGCTCGAGCTCGACTGCCTGTTCTTCCAGCTGGTGCTGCTGCTCGAGGACCTGCTCAGCCTGGGCGATCACGCGGCCGTTCAACCTCCGCATCATGATCACCACAAAGAGGATCTCCAGCAGTATCACGCCGAGTGAGATGCGCACGAGAAACCCTTCGAATGCGACTCGCCGCTCGTACACGCGCTCTTCCGCGGAGATGAAGGACGTGAATGCATCCCTGACGGCGTCGAAGAGCTCCTTTCCAGCGAGGTTATGGCGTGAAGCAACTCTCTCGTCCGCTGCGTCTGACAGCGCAGGGTTCAGGTAGCCTCGCTCCCACTGGCCGATAGAGCGACTGATGGCTTCCGCTCTATCCTTGCGCGACGGATTTCCTGCCGTCTGGCGAACGAGCGAATCCAGCTTGAAGGGAAGGGCAGCCTTTGCTGCTTTTTCCGGCTGGAGTGATGCGTCGTTCCCCGTGAGGAGATAGCCCCGAGCTGCGCTCTCGCGATCGACCGCGAGAAGCCGAGCCTGGCGCGCCAGTCTCATCAGGTCGCGGGATTCGTAGACCCTGTGAAGTGCGACCCTGTCCAGGTAGCCAAGTCCCGTCACGGTCAACGCAATCATGGCCAGGCCGCACGCGCCAAGAAGAAATGCGCGGCGCATGTCCGAG
The DNA here is from genome assembly GCA_036398255.1 of Gemmatimonadaceae bacterium. Lineage (GTDB taxonomy): Bacteria > Gemmatimonadota > Gemmatimonadetes > Gemmatimonadales > Gemmatimonadaceae > UBA4720. Next base: position 3,473 of record DASWQD010000406.1, read on the forward strand.
ACGAGGTACTCGCGTCCTGTGTGAGAATCAGAGGGTTGCATCGGTTTCGTCGGATGTCAGCAAACAAGGACGCGCAGGGAGGCCTCAACGCCACACATTTGTGCGCGGTGGCCCGCGGATCCTGTCTGCCGAGGAAAGATTCACGTCACCGGCGCGAGACTGCATGACGTTTCGTGAACAGGGCTAGTTGTTAGATTGACGCCAACACGAATCCAGCCAGTCTTTGCTCTTCAACTCCTTCACCTTCCTGATCTTCTTCCCGGCGGTGGTGACGATGTATTTCGTCATTCCTCACCGGTTCCGCTGGGCGTGGCTTCTCCTCGCGAGCTGCTACTTCTACATGGCGTTCATTCCCGTCTACCTGCTGATCCTGCTCTTCACGATCGCGATAGACTACGCCGCGGGCATCCTGATCGAGAACGCTGAAGGCAGACGGCGAAGAGCATGGCTCATCATGAGCATCATCGCCAACGTCGGCGTCCTCGCCGTGTTCAAGTACTTCAACTTCCTTTCGGCGAACGCCAACGCGATAGCCGAAGTGTTTCACTGGCCGTACGAGTTCCCGATTCTCGGAATCATCCTGCCGATCGGCCTCTCGTTCCACACGTTCCAGGCGATGTCGTATACCATAGAAGTGTATCGCGGCCGCCAGGCGGCTGAGCGACACCTCGGTATTTACGCTCTCTACGTGATGTTCTTCCCGCAGCTCGTCGCGGGGCCAATCGAGCGCCCGCAGAACCTGCTGCACCAGTTCTACGAGAGGCACGTAGTCGAGTACGAGCGAGTCACCGATGGCCTTCGAAAGATGGCAATGGGACTCTTCATGAAGGTCGTCATCGCCGACCGGCTCGCGCGCTACGTGAACGTGGTCTACAACGACCCCACGTCATTCCAGGGGCTCTCTCTCGTCGTCGCAACGATCTTCTTCGCATTCCAGATATACTGCGACTTCGCCGGGTACTCCCTCGTCGCAATCGGCTCTGCCGAGGTGATGGGTTTCCGGCTCATGAAGAACTTCGACCGGCCTTATCTGTCGCGGTCGATCAGCGAATTCTGGAGCCGCTGGCACATCTCGCTTTCCTCCTGGTTCCGCGATTACGTCTACATCCCGCTTGGCGGCAACCGAGCGACGACGCAGCGGTGGTACTTCAATCTCTTCATCACCTTCCTCCTGAGCGGACTCTGGCACGGCGCCAACTGGACGTTCGTGATCTGGGGCGCGCTCAACGGTTTCTACCTTATCTTCTCGCTCGTTACCAAGGAGGCGAGGGAAGCGGTCAACCGCGCGATCGGACTCGCATCGCGTCCATCGCTCCACACGGCGGTGAGCATCGCCATCACCTTCGCTCTCGTCTGCGTTGCATGGGTGTTCTTCCGCGCCGCGACGCTCACTGATGCGCTGCATGTCTTCTCTGCTGCGTTGACCCGTCCGACTCTCCACCAGATCGTGCCCGACGCAGTGCGCGCAGAGGGGATCTCGAAGTTCGAAGTGTTCTATGGATTTCTTCTGATCGTCGGACTGATGACGTTCGAGACGATCTCGACGCGCGTGAACATCGTGAAGCAGTTCCGCATGCAACCGGCGTGGGTGCGCTGGCCGGTCTACTACGCGACATGCATGGCGATCTGGCTCCTTGGAATCAGTACGGAAGCCAAGGCTTTCATCTACTTCCAGTTCTAGATGACAGCCGCCACACGCAAGCTCATCGTCAGGATTGTCCTGCTGACATTGGCTATCATCGTCAGCGGGCTGCTGATCGGCCAGTATGAAGCCAACGAACGCAACGACAACTACCTCGCGGCCATCCTCGAGAAAGACCGGCTGATTCGCAGTACCCCTTCACCGAAGATCATTCTCGTCGGCGGATCCAACCTCGCGTTCGGAATCGACTCGAAGAAGATGGAAGACTCGCTCGGCCTCAAGGTCGTGAACATGGGTCTGTACGCGAAGCTCGGGCTCCGCTACATGCTCGCGCAGGTGAGGCCGTACATCGAAAAGGGCGATGTGGTCGTCGTCGTCCCGGAATACGATCAGTTCTACGGTGACTTCGCCAACGGCGACAACACGCTCAACACCGCACTTCTCTACGCGCCCGCTGACCGGATTCCCGATTTCATTCGATCCTATTCGATCGTCGACGTGGTGCTGCGGCCTCGCGTCGAGCAGGCGCGCAGATCATTTCTGAAAGCCGCCGCTTCGGCTGTCGGACGCGAACACCAGTTCTTTCCGCCCGACACGAATCCCGTCTACAACAGGAATTCGTTCAATCAGCACGGCGATGTCGTCGCGCACCTGGGAAAGAAAGGGATGGATCCAGACTCCATCTTCGTGAAGGCGCTCCCGCCTCTCAAGGATTTCAACCGCGGCACACTGAGCGATCTCGAGGCAATTGCCGGCGATGCCAGATCAGCGGGAGCTCACTCATACTTCATGTTCCCGTCGTACATCGACCGCTCCTACAACATCAACATCCCGGCGATCGATTCGCTGAGGAGGAAGATCGCCGGGGGCGCGAGCATACCGATCGTCGGCACGCCCGCGGACTTCGTCTATCCGAAGCAGTATTTCTTCGACACCCGGTATCACCTCACGGGTGAAGGTCGGGACCTACGCACTCTCAAGATGATCGAGGTGCTGCGCGCGGTGGGCCGGCGCGACGGCTGGCTGCGGTAGCACCTGCGGCTTGTACCGGTAAACCGGCGCCTTGGCCGAGAAGACATTGAACTTGAGAATGTGCCAGAACGCCGCGACACCGTCAGTCCAGCGAATCTTCTTGCCCTCTGCGTAAGTGCGGCCGCTGTACGAAATCGGCACCTCGTAGATGCGCGCGCGCGCCTGCGCGAGCCGTGCAGTAAGCTCGGGCTCGAACCCGAAGCGGTCTGACGTGAGCGGCAGGGACTTCATGAGATCCCTGCGAACGAGCTTGTAGCACGTTTCCATGTCGGACACGTTCAGGTTCGTGAACATGTTCGACATCGTCGTCAGGCCCCAGTTGCCGAGCGAGTGCCAGTAGTAGAGAACGCGACTGACGTCGCCCTTGAAGCGGCTTCCGAAGACCGCATCGGCGCGGCCGTCCTCGACAGGGCCGAGCAGCTTGAGGATATCCATTGGATCGTATTCGAGGTCGGCATCCTGGATGACGACCACGTCGCCGTCGGCCACTTCCAGCGCATCGCGCACGGAGGCGCCCTTGCCGCGGTTCTTGTCGTGAAGAATCAGCTTGTCGACTTTGCCCGATCGACGCAGTGATTCGAGGATGTCACGGGTCCCGTCACTCGAGCAGTCATCCACGCAGATGACCTCCGTGTGCATGGGAACTTCGCGCACGCGATCGATGGCATGCTCGACTGTCGCGCGCTCGTTGAAGACGGGCATCAGCACCGACACGCGCAGCTTTGGAAATCCGGACATAGTGATTACTTCGTGGCTATTGCGACGAGATTGGACCCGATCGGCGGCTCGATCATCGACTCGACGCGGGACAGGATCGGAACGACCAGACGATCGTATGTCTTTGCCTCCGATACGGCAATGTTTGTTTTTTTCATCACCCGGCCGGCCATGAACCAGGCTGCAATTCCGGGGAAG
>DASWQD010000407.1:0-7799 GCA_036398255.1 Gemmatimonadaceae bacterium
CGCTTCGCTGAATAACCGAGCCGCTTTGCCAGAAGTGTGACCCTTCCGACGGGCACTGACGAGATGCTGAAGCGGCCATCGATTACGGATCGCGCAGAGAGATCGGTTCCCTCGACGATCACCACAACGTCGCTGAGGCCCGCCCCTGTTTTTGCGTCGACGATCCGTCCGAGAATCCGCGCCGGGCGCTCGGCCGGTGAAGTGAGTCCAGTATCGGCCTGCGCTGCTGCTAGACCGGGAAGAATCATAAGAAAAACGGACCACATGATGGTCCGCGCATTTCTCACGAGTGATGCTTTCATTTAATGCCTCCGCTCGATTCAAGTTGATCGATCCGAACGAAGGGAGATTCACCGTCCTGCGTATCGGCGGACTCACGACGGTGCAACGATCAGGTCACGAGTCGGCGAAGTTTTGATGCATCACGATGGAAAGTAAGCCGAGATCGACGTGCCTTCTCCCTCGCGGCTCGTTGCGCGAACAGCGCCTCCGTGCGCCTCGGCCATGTGCTTCACGATGGCGAGCCCCAGACCGGTACCGCCCTGCTCGCGTGCGCGGCTCGAGTCGACACGGTAGAAGCGCTCGAATATTCGCGGGAGATGCTCGTCAGAGATTCCTTCGCCGGTATCGCGCACTCCGATCCAGATTCCGCGCCCGTCGGTCTCACTGAAGATCGTGATGATTCCCTCGGCAGTGTGCCGGATTGCGTTCTCGACGAGGTTGGAGATGATCTGGCTCAATGCAGTGCGGTCCGCTCGAATCCGCTGCGCTCCGGCAGGGAAGTACGTCCGGACAGCAAGTCCCTTGGCCTGGGCCGCGGGCTCGAGCGCCGCAAGAACTTCTTTCGTAAGCTCGGCGAGATCCACGTCTTCGTGTCGCGGAGTCCAGCCTCCTGACTCGATTCTCGAGAGATCGAGCAGGTCATCCACGATGTTCTGCATGCGCCGCGTATTCGTGAGAATCATTCCCGCGAATTCCTTCCGCGTTTCAGGCGGCACCTGATCGTCGGCGAGAGTCTCTGCGAATCCACCGACAATGGTGAGCGGAGTTCGGAGCTCGTGCGAGACATTCGCCACGAAATCGCGGCGCACCAGCTCGAGCGCCTCTAGCCGCGTCGACAGCTGTCCGAGCGATTTGGCGAGCTCGCCCACTTCCCCCGGGGCATTCACAACCCGGTGCGGAGGGAAGTCGCGATCGGCGAGCGCCTGGGCGACGTCGCGAAGCTCGCTGATGGGGCGCGAGACACGGCGCGCGAAAAGTGCGGCGATCAGGGTCGCTCCAATGAGCGCCACCAGCCCGGTGACGAGAATGTCGCGTCGTGCGCGGTCGAAAATCCCTTCAATGATTGCAGTGGGTACGGACACTCGGGCAAACCCGCTGCCTGCCCTCACGGCTACGTACAGCTCCTCGTCGCCCTTGGACGGGCTCGTCCTTCGCGCGACGCCAGATCCAGTTCTCGTCGCGTCCTTTATCTCCGGCCTGAAGAGGTGGTTGGCGAGTGCCGACAGCTCGCGTCCGTCGAATTCCGAGTCGCCCACGACGATTCCGGACGAATCGATGAGCGTGACTCTGCGCGCCAGGGCGCGCCCGGCAGTGTTGGCGAGTGAATCGGGTGTCGCGCCGGCGAGCCACTGCGCCGCGACGAACCTCGCATCCCGCTCGAGGCTGCTCGCGTTTTCCGCGGTGATGCTCGTGTGCAGCCGGTTGTCGACGATCGCGAGGATCGCGACGACCAATGCAACGATGATTGTGAAAGCGTAGAGTACGACTCGAGGCGCGAGCCTCACGCCCCCGAGAGAGCCTCGTCGTTGAACCGGTAGCCGAACCCGCGCACTGTCTCGATCATGTCACCAACCCGCCCGAGTTTCATTCTCAAGCGTTGAACATGCATGTCCACAGTCCGGGTTTGAATATCCGGCGCTGCATCCCAGACCGTCTCCAGCAGGTGCGACCTCGCCTGGACCCGGCCGCTTCGCTCGGCCAGCAGCAGGAGGAGCTTGTACTCGGTCGGGGTCAGCTCCACTTCGCCGTCGTCAACAGTCACGCGATGAGCCGAGCGATCGATATGCAACGGGCCGATGATCATGACGTCGCGCGCGGCAGTCGAGGATCCGGCACGGCGAAGGATCGCCTTCACGCGCAGCACCAGCTCCTGCGGGCTGAACGGCTTGGTCAGATAGTCATCGGCGCCGAGCGAGAGCCCTTCGATCCTGTCGGGCTCGTCGCGTCTCGCGGTGAGCATCAAAACTGCAACGTCGCGGGTGTGATCCCGTCCCCGCAGTTTCCGGAGAACCTCGAATCCTGACATGCCAGGCAGCATGAGATCGAGGATCACGAGCGCAGGGCGCTCCCGATTCGCTCGTGCGAGCGCATCAGTGCCGTTGCTGGCGGTGGCGACGCGATACCCCGCTTTGGCCAGGTGATAGGCAACGAGCGCGACTATATGCGGCTCGTCGTCTACGACGAGCACGAGTTCCAAGCCCGCCGAATCGGAATCCATGCACTTAAACCTGAAAGGCGAGGAATAGAGGGTCAACTTGGCGAAGTGTCACGATTCGGCGAAGATTTAACCATGACCATCATACTGGAATGATTAAAAGCCTCCTTGTGTCAGCTCTGGTCCTCACCGCATGCGCCCCGGCTTCGGGGCGTGTAGGCGGGGAAACCCCGGCTGAAGGTCCCTTCGACCTGGTGGTCCTGAGCACAACCGACGTCCATGGGCGGATACGGGCGTGGGACTACTATGGAGATTCGGCGGAGACGTCCCGCGGCCTCGCGCGGGCGGCCACGATCGTCGATTCAATCCGCGCCGCCAACCCCGGAAAAGTGCTGCTCCTCGATGCGGGCGACCTGCTGCAGGGAAACCCGTTTGCCTACGTCGCGATGAAGCAGTTCGCCGACTCCGCGAACCCGATAATCGCGGCGATGAATGCAATGGGGTACGATGCGGCGGCGATCGGCAACCATGAGTACAACTACGGAATTCCGTACCTCGAGCGGGCGGTCGCTCAGGCCCGTTTCCCGATGCTCTCGGCAAACACGTTCAAACCGGACGGCAGTCTCAAGTGGAAGTCGTGGACGATTGTCGAGCGCCGCGGGGTGAAGATCGGGATCATCGGCGCGACGACGCCGGGCGTGATGGTATGGGACGCCGACAACGTCCGCGGAAAGCTGAAGCTCACGGACATCGTGCCTGCCGTGAAGAAGGCCGTCGACGAGGTCAAGGCGGCGGGCGCCAGCGTCGTGATGGTGACGGTGCATTCGGGGCTGAACGAGCCGGACTCCTACGACCCAGTAACGACTGGAGTCCCCAGCGAAAACGTCAGCGAGCGCATCGCGAAGGAAATCCCCGGCATCGACTTGATCGTGTATGGGCATTCGCACCGCGAGCAGCCTGACCTGCATCTCGGAAACACGCTGCTGGTTCAGCCGAAGAACTGGGCGACGAGCGTCGGAGTCGCACGCCTTACTGTTTCCAGAGACCGCGGAGCATGGCGGGTGACATCGTCGAAAGGGACGACAATCCAGTCACGCAATCATGCGGAACAGGCTGCGGTGACAGCCGCTTCGAGCTCGGCGCATCGAGCTTCAGTTGCCTACGCTAACACGGTCATCGGCACCAGTACTGTCGCGTGGCGCGGCGACTCGGCGCGGCTGATGGACACGCCGCTCATCGATTTCATCGGCGAAGTTCAGCGCAAGGCGGCGAACGCGGATCTCGCCTCGACTGCGGCCTTCACGCTCGATGCGTCGATTCCGGCCGGACCGATCACGGTCGCGCGCATCGCTCAGCTCTACCCGTACGACAACACGCTGCGCGCAGTTAGAATCAGCGGTCAGCAGCTCAAGGATTACCTCGAGTTCTCGAGCCGATTTTACAAGTCGGTGTCCAACGGACGGCCCGAAGCTGATCCGGAGATACCAGGCTACAACTTCGACATCATCACCGGAGCCGATTACACGATCGATCTGGCCAGGCCGATGGGCTCCCGGATCACATCGCTCACATACAAAGGCAAGGCGGTACAGCCGACAGACAGTTTTACACTGGCGTTGAACAATTACCGCCAGACCGGAGGCGGCGGGTTCGCGATGTTGAAAGGAGCTCCGCTCGTCTACGACCAGCAGCAGGAGATCCGTCAGCTCCTGATCGACGAAGTGCGGCGCAAGGGAACGCTGAGGCCGGAGGACTATTTCAGTCGTAACTGGACGCTGCTCTTCGGCGGGTCCGCATCCTCGGGCAATGTGCCGTCGGGTCCCCGTTTGAGAGTGATCGGCACCAACGACCTGCACGGACAGCTCGAGCCGACTCAGGATGCGAGCGGGACCTGGCGCGGAGGCGTTGCCCACACCGCGGCAATCATTCGCCAGGCTCAGAGCGAGTGCACCGGCGAGTGCAGCTATGTGCTCCTCGACGGTGGGGACCTCTTCCAGGGGACGCCGATCTCCAACCTGTCGTACGGCCGCCCGGTGGTGGACTACTACAATAGTATGGGCTACACAGCGTCGGCTGTCGGGAATCACGAGTACGACTGGGGCCAGGATACGCTGCGCGCGCGAATGCGGCAGGCCAGATTCCGGTTCCTATCTGCGAACACGAAGTTCACCGATGGGCGCGACGTACCGTGGATTGCGAATGACACGATCGTCACCAGGGGCAAGACAAAGGTCGGGATCATCGGCATCACGACCCCGCAGACAAAGACTTCAACTCTTCCGGCGAACGTAGCGAACATCACGTTTGCCGAGCCCGCTCCCACTATCGACGCCGAGGCGAAGGCACTTCGAGCGCGAGGCGCCGATGTGATCATCGTAGTCGCGCACGAGGGCGGCTTCTGCAACAGGGATTCGAGTGGAGTCGAGTCATGCACCGGTAATCTGTTCCAGATGGTCCCGCGCATTACCGAAAAGGTGGACCTGATCGTTGCCGGACACAGTCACAGCCTGCTCAACACCCGCATCAACAACATCCCCATCGTTCAGTCGCAACGGTGGGGAACGGCAGTATCCGTGACCGACATTCCACTCGACGCGACTGGGAAAGTTGCCGGCCCCGCCGCGGCGGAACTTCGTCACGTGCTGACGAATTCGACCCCCGCCTACGCTCCGGTCGACTCGATGGTGAAACGAGCCGCCGCGCGCGTGGCTCCAATCGTCAACCGGAAGATTGGAGCTCTTGAGGCACCGCTCGAGAGAACCGGCCCGCAATACCCGCTGGGCAACATCATCGCCGATTCCTATCGGTGGGCAGGCAAGGGCGACGTCGCTATCATGAACACCGCGGGAATTCGCTCGCGTCTCGCGGAAGGTGAAATCACCTACGGCAGGCTCTTCGTCATCACACCATTCGCGAACACGCTCTATCGGATACGGATGACAGGTGCGCAAGTTCGCGAGTACATGGAGAAGCTGCTTTCGCGAGATCAGGTGGGCATTCACATAAGCGGTCTCTCGGTCGGGTACGACCCCGACAAACCGGCTGGCAGCCGGATCACCTCGATCTCCTTTCCGCAGGGGCGGACACTTGCCGATAACGCAATTTACAACGTGATCGTGAACAGCTTCGCGGCTGGCGGCGGCAGCGACATGGGCCCGCCAGCGGGCGCCGAGTCCATTGCGCTCAACGTTGTCGATCTCGACGCCCTTGTCGACTACATCAAGTCGAAGCCACAGCCGCTGCAGATCCCTCAAGAGACCCGGATTTTCATAGCCAAGTAATGCTGACATCTGAACGACTGAGACGAATCCCGAAGGCCGAGCTCCATTGTCACCTCGACGGTTCGGTGCGGCCCGCGACGCTTCTCGAGCTCGGCCGCGAATACAGGGTCGCGATGCCTCGCGACTCGGCCGATGCGCTGCGCGATTACATGCTCGTCAGCGACGCGAAGTCACTCGAGGATTACCTCGAGCGGTTCGAGGTCACTGTCTCCGTGATGCAGACCGCAGATGCAATCGAGCGAATCGCCTACGAGCTCGGATTGGATGCAGCGGCTGACGGCGTGCGCTATCTCGAGGTGAGAAACGCGCCGATTCTCAACAGTCGCGGAAAGCTCGATATGGGCGAAGCGCTCGAAGCGCAGATCCGCGGACTGGAGCGCGCCGAGAAGGAGAGTGGAATAATCGCGAGATCGATCGTCTGCTCGCTTCGCCAGCTGCCGCCCGAGACATCGCTCGAGCTCGCACAGCTTGCCGTGGCTTACAGGGATCGTGGCGTCGTCGCCTTCGACCTCGCCGGTGGGGAAGCGGGATATCCGGCATCGGCTCACGGCGATGCGTTTGCGTATGCCCGCAAGCACAATCTCGCGGTCACGATTCACGCCGGTGAGGGAGACGGAGCCCGCTCGGTGCGCGACGCTGTTCACAAATGCGGCGCGGACAGGCTGGGTCACGCGACGCGGCTCATCGAGGATCCCGATCTCACCCAGTATGTCAACGACCGCCGAATCGGTCTCGAGATCTGCCTCACGTCCAACGTTCAAACCCATGCTGCGAAGTCGTACGAGACGCATCCACTGCGCAACTACTTCGATCGCGGAATGAACGTCACCCTTAACACCGACAATCGCCTGATGAGCGGAACGACTCTCACCGACGAGTACGTGTACGCGTCGAAGCACCTCGACTTCAACATCGATGAGCTCTGCACGCTTGCGCTCAACGGATTCGAGTCGGCATTTCTGCCGTGGGAAGAGCGCGTGAAGCTTCTCCGCGAAGTATCGCAGGAGATGGCCTCATTGACCGCGGAAGCCGCGTGACGGCGCCCTACGGCCGGGAGGCCGCGAGACGGAGCGCGGCCGCAATCCGCGACCGCGCAGGAGCGACCGCTCCGGAAATCGGGATCGTGCTCGGGTCGGGGCTCGGTGGTCTTGCTGCGGACATCGAGGATGCGATCCGGATTCCATTCGCGGAAGTTCCCGGCTTTCCTTCAGCGACTGTTGCTGGACATGCAGGCGCGCTCGTGTGCGGCAGGCTGAGCGGCAGGACCGTCGTCGCGATGGCGGGACGGTTTCACATGTACGAGGGACATCCGGCTCAGCTTGCTGCGTTCCCGGTGCGTGTGATGTACGAGCTCGGTGCTCGGATCTTTTTCGCCTCGAATGCTGCAGGCGGAATTCGCCGCGACCTCGCGACGGGTGACCTGATGATCATCGAGGATCACCTCAATCTCACGAGCGTGAATCCGCTCACGGGCCACGTCGAGGAGGGCGATGAGCGGTTTCCGGACATGAGCGCGCCATACGATGGCGAGCTCCGGGCTCTTCTCAAGGCGTCAGGTGAAAGGGTTGGAGTGAAAACGAAGGAAGGTGTCTACGCCTGTCTCTCGGGCCCCTCGTTCGAGACCCGCGCCGAGATTCGAATGCTGGAAAGGCTTGGCGCCGACGCTGTCGGAATGTCCACGGTGCCAGAGGTGATCGTAGCGCGAGCAATGGGAATGCGCGCAGCGGGAATGAGCTGCATCTCGAACGCTGCGTCAGGAGTCACCGACGCGCCTGTTCTTCACGCCGACGTACTGGAAGTGACCGCGCGTGCGGCGCAGAGCTTTCAGGCGCTCGTGCGGGATTTCGTCGGGGCGCTGCCGGCGAAGTGATTGAGCGGGCCATGCCCGCTCCCGAGTCCCGGCGCTGACTCGAGCGCCAGGTGCACGAACTCGATCGCTTCGGCGACCGCCTCCCGCATCGATTCTCCGAGAGCCAGATGAGCTGCGATCGCTGCGGACAACGTGCAGCCGGTGCCATGCGTGCTCGTAGTCTCGATGCGCGCATTGGTGAACTGCGTGAACGAGCCATCGTACAGGATAT
>DASWQD010000408.1:0-3388 GCA_036398255.1 Gemmatimonadaceae bacterium
CTGTCGCCATCTGGAATTCGTATGCCTCGCCAGGTGCCCGGGTCTCCTCGCGAGCTCTTTGAGCCGGGCGATCTTTTCGTGAGCCGACGTCGCGCGCACAAGTCCGCGGACATCTTCACCCTGCTCTCTCAGGCGGCGAACTATTTCCGTCCCGAGGCGTCCTGTAGCACCAGCTACGAGTATCATGATCCCTCCTTCGCGACTCCGGTGAACGGCGGTTTTGATAATGTTCCGCCTTCCGACCAGCCGCAAGCAGCCGCGTCTCAGTATCGAACGACGACAGAATCCTTGGTGCTGTCCTGCGGAATGGGAGGCGGCGCAACCGGAGGTTCCACCACCGGCGGCCTCACAACCGGGGGCTCGACTTCAGCAGTGTCGACGGAAGCCTCGGTCGTATCAGGCTCAGGCATGCCCGCGAGATCCGGATCCTCGACTGTCTGCACGCGATACATCGCCGAGTCGTATGCGGCCATCTCGGCTGCCATCTCGTCGCTGAATACCGGCGGCTCCATGTAAATCGACAAGGTTTGCAGCCCGTCGTAAAAACCACCGCACGGATCCCGCGGCTCAGTTCCCGAGAGAAATGCCTCGACTACGCTTGGCCCGCATCCCGGCTGCCACCGTCTTCCCGAGAGCGCTTCAATCTCGACCACGCTCACACCCTGCGGCGGCGAGATGTCGGCTTTCCTGTGAGGAGCGCGCGACATGAATGAGCCCCATATCGGCACCGCCGCTTCACCCGACGACATCCTGAGCGGAGTGCCGTCATCGAAGCCGACCCACACCGCCGTCAGAAGATCAGGCACGTATCCGATGAACCACGCATCGCGATAGTTGCTTGTCGTTCCCGTCTTTCCCGCGACGTAGCTCAAACCGTACTGATTGAGCCCCGCTGCTGTGCCGCGAATCACGACGCCGCGCATCAGAGCGTGAATGACGTATGCGACCGCCGGATCCAGGGCTTCAGTCCGCTGCACTTCGTAAGAGTACATCTCGCTCCCATCGGCATCGGTGACGCGCTCTATCAGATGCGGCTCGCTCCTCACGCCAAGATTGGGAAACATCGAGTATGCCGCGACGAGATCGCGCATGGTCACATCGTCGACGCCGAGCGCGATCGCCGGTGTCTCGGAGAGATCACCGGTGAATCCCGCGGTGTGCCACATGTCGCGAATGCGAGTCACGCCCACATCGGAGGCGACACGCACTGCCGGAACGTTCAGTGATTTCTCGAATGCTTCGCGAACAGTCACTGGACCGCGGAACTGCTGGTCGTAGTTCTTCGGCTCCCACCGCCTGTTACTCGTGAGCTGAAGAGTGAAAGGCTCATCCTGCACGATGCTCGACGGCGTAATCCGTCTCGACTCGATTGCGGCGGCGTAGGTGAAAGGCTTCGCTGCCGAACCCGGCTGCCGCTTCATGCGTCGCGTACGATCGAACTGCGATCGCGTGAAGTCAGAGCCGCCGACCAGAGCCCGAATGCCTCCGGTGCCCGGCTCGACACTGAGCAATGCTGCCTGAAGGGGCTTCCTGCGGCGAAGGTAACCGTGAGCCCTGCGCAGACGCTGAGTGCCGGTACGAACAGCGCTCTCGGCTGCTACCTGCATTCCCCGATCGACAGCCGTGTGAATCTTGAGGCCACCGATTGCGAGCTGGCGCTCACCGACTCGATCGATGAATTCCTGCCGAACCGCGGCGAGGAGGTAGGGATGTGGTCTGAGCCGTCTCGTTCCCGGACTGAAATCCGCCTTCGCTGCCACTGCCCTGTCGTGCGTGGGCTTTTCGATCCATTTCTTGTCGAGCATCACCGCGAGCACGGCGTCACGGCGCTGCGTAGCGATCTTTGCTCTCTCATCGGGATTGTCCCGATTCGGAGCGCGAATCATCCCGGCAATCAGCGCCGCTTCCGCAGCGGTGAGCTTTCCCGGAGTCTTTCCGAAATACACACGGGCAGCTTCGCCGAGGCCTCGAACTTCGCGACCGTCACGATGGCCGAGGTAAACTTCGTTCAGATAGGCTTCGAGTATCTCGTCCTTGGTGAGCCTGAGCTCGATCATCAGGGCGAGTCCCGCCTCGACGAATTTGCGGGACATCGTTCGGCGCGCGGTGAGAAACCGCGTCTTGGCGAGTTGCTGAGTTATGGTGCTGCCGCCCTCGGTCACGCCTCCTGCGACCACGTTCGATACGGCCGCCCGGCCAATGCCGATTGGATCAATCCCGGGGTGACTTCGGAATCTCGTATCCTCGGCCGCCAGAAACGCGCTTGGAACGTGGGCGGGAAGATCCTTCAGGATTACCGGCTCGGCTACACGCCACTCGGTTCCGTACAGCGCGACGATGGTCTTGCCGTTCCGGTCGAGGATTTCCGTCGGCGTGCGCCATGATCCCGGGGTCATCTCCGTGACCACCCGGTAACCGTACCATCCGAAGATTCCTGCGGACATGCCTGTAAAGGCAAGGAACGCGACGACAACTCCAATTGCTGCACGGGTGCGCATACCCCCACAATTGGCAAGAACGGAGCCTCCGCTTTGGCCGGGCCAGCCCGCGATTGCGTCGGCTTGCCCCGGTTCCAATATTTGCCGCCTCTGATGTTTGCGTTACAAACTGGAGCCAATGGCCGAAACGTCGCCGCAGGAACTCGAGACCCTTCTCGCCGCGGCTGACGCGGATAGGGAAACTGCGTGGGCGGCCTTTCTCGGCAGCTTCAGCCCGCTGCTTCTTCACGCAGCCCGGACGTCGTCGTCGGGTTATGACGACGCGATGGATTCGTACGCCTACGTGCTCGAGCGCCTTCGCGACAACAACTTCAGCCGGCTGCGCAGCTACACGGCGGATCCGCGAAGCAGGTTCACGACGTGGCTCGTCCTCGTGGCCCGGCGAATGTGCATCGATCGCAAGCGTGAGCGTTACGGTCGCGCTCCCGGAACGGGGCGAACTCCCGCAAATGAAGATGCGAGAGCGGCACGACGTCGGCTTGCCGATCTCACCGCCGCGGAGGTGGATCTGGCGACCATCGAGGATTCGCAGCAGGGCAATCCGGAGGAAGTGCTCCGCGCACAGGAGCTCAGGCAGATGCTCGAGGCGGCGATCGAGGAGCTCGAGCCGCGGGACCAGCTCCTCCTCACGTTCCGTTTCGTGGACGGACTTTCGGCGCGCGAGATCGCGCCTCTCCAGTCATGGCCGAGTCCGGTTCATGTTTACCGGCGGATCGAGTATCTCACTGCCAAGCTGCGGCGCCATCTCACTCGCCGTGGCGTGGATGATCCGGTGCCATGATGAGCCGCCAGGAACCTTCCGAAAGAAGCGCCGTGTTTTCCGTTACATCTAGGAAACCCCGGAACCAGGCCAAAATTGTCTGGCGGCAACCCGACTCAAGGTGGTGCTT
>DASWQD010000409.1:0-12543 GCA_036398255.1 Gemmatimonadaceae bacterium
CGTTCGAGCGTCCGGTACGAAAGTACGCTGTCGGCATTGCGTTCCTGCGCGGGCAGGGGAGCGGGCGCATCAAGAGTATTTACGGACTGGATCTCATTGCGCGCGAGATGGGATCGCTCGTCGTAGACGTCAAGCTCCCGGTGCCGGGCGCAGCTCCGTCATCCAGCTACGAGGGAGACGGATTCATTATTCTTCGGCATCCCGAGACCGTAGTGGTGATGCAGGTACTTCAAAAACTTATTTCCACCGTGAGAGTAGAGCTGGGATGATCGTCATGATGATTGCACCGGGTTACCCGGATGAGATGCCATTTTTTGTAAGGGGATTCGCGCTTGAGGGAGCGGCAGTAATCGGAATTGGCGACCAGCCCGAGCACGATGTTCCGCAGCTTGCGAAGCGGCATCTCGCCGCCTACGTGCGTGTGCCCAGTCTTCAGGACGAGGACGAAGTGGTGCGCATCGCCAGGCAGTGGGCGAATGGCAAGCACATCGATCGCGTGATCTGCCTGTGGGAGCCAGGGGTGCTGCTCGCCGCCCGCCTTCGCGAAGAGCTCGGCACGCCGGGCATGACGGTGGAGGAGTGCCTGCCGTTCCGCGACAAGGACATCATGAAGGAGAAGGTCGCGGCAGCGGGAATCCGCACGCCGATGCACAAGTCGGCGAAGAGCGCTCAGGGCGTGCGCGCCGCGGTCAAGAACATCGGCTACCCTGTCATCATCAAGCCGATTGCCGGAGCCGGCTCGATGGACACGTACCGCGTGAACAATGCGGACGAGCTCAAGGCCGCAATCGCGAAGCTTGGGCACATCGACCATGTGAACGTCGAGGAGTTCATCGACGGTGAGGAGTACACCTACGACACCATCTGCATCGACGGCAAGATCGTCTACGCCAACATCGGCTACTACCGTCCACGCCCACTGATTGCCCGCAGCGAAGAATGGATCAGCCCGCAGACGCTGTGTCTCCGAGACCTGGAAGCACCTGAGCTCCAGGGCGGGCACGAGATGGGTCATGCGGTGCTCGATGCCCTCAACATGAAGACCGGCTTCACTCACATGGAGTGGTACAGAAAGTCCAGCGGCGAAGTGGTGTTCGGAGAAATCGCGGTGCGGCCCGCCGGTGCGCGCACAGTGGACCTGATGAACTTCGTCTCCGACGTGGACCTCTTCCGCGGCTACGCCGAAGCTGAAGTGCACGGCCGTTTCTCGTTGACGGCGCCGAGGAAGTACAACACGGTCAATATTTTCAAGCGGGCGAAGGGTCAGGGGCGGATTCAGCGCATCGAGGGACTCGACAGCATCATGCGCCGTTTCCATGAGAACATCGTGCATGTAGACCTGCTCCCGATCGGTGCCCCGCGAAGGAACTGGGTGCAGACGCTCATCTCCGATGGATACGTCTGCATCCGGCATCCCGACCTGCAGAAGGCGATGGACATTGCCGATGCTGTGGGAACGGACCTGACCATGTACGCCGGCTGACGACAGCATGAGCTCGCTCGCCAATCTCCTTCGCCGCAGGCGCGCCCACTCGAAGAACCCGTTTGGCCGCATCGAGAAAATCGAATCCGTCTTGAGCCCCGAGCTCGGCAACGAGCGCGATCTTCTCGTGTCGCTGCCCGGCGGGTATGCGACGGGCGACAGGCTTTATCCCGTCATCTACATGCACGACGGCCAGAATCTCTTCGATCCGGCGACGAGTTTCTCGGGATCGTGGAATGTCGATCTCGCGATGGCGGAGATGAGTCTCGAGGGTCTCGATGCCATCGTCGTCGGGATTCCGAACATGGGCCGCGACCGGCTCGCGGAATATTCTCCGTTCGCGCATCCGCAGCTTGGCGGGGGAAGCGGGGAGGCTTATCTGGAGTTTCTGATCAATACCGTGAAGCCGCTCATCGATGAGCGGTACCTGACGGCGCCCGATCGCGAGCATACGGGAATCGCGGGCTCGTCGCTCGGCGGACTGATCAGTCTCTACGCTTTCTTCCGCCACCCGACCGTGTTCGGTTTTGCAGGTGTGCTCAGCCCGTCGTTATGGCTGACCGAAGCGAAAATGTTCGAGTATATAGACCGGAGCCCGTTCGTTCCGGGGAAGCTGTATCTCGATGTCGGCGACCAGGAAGGTGAGCGTCACGTCTCCAAGGCCCTCAAGCTTCTCGATCTGCTGAAGTCCAAGGGTTACAAGCAGGGAGTCGACCTGATGTGGGTGGAGGAGGAGCACGGGTGGCATCATGAGTCCGCGTGGGCGCGGAGATTCAGGGATGCGCTTCCGTTCCTGCTGCCGCCGGTGGTGAATACCGCCGAATTCGAGCTTCCGCAGACCGGAGGGAGCCGCTCCACCGAAGAGTGATCGACTCGCCCTGGACTGTTCGGTCCAGTCCTTTCTCCGACTTTGCGACGGTTTCGACAGGCATCGTCGAGCGTTCAGCCTCAGGCGATGTCTCGATGTGAAGCGGCCGGAAAAGCGAAAGCTCAGTAGAGAAATCGCTCGACGTTTCCCACTTCCACGAGACTGTGATCGAACCATCGTCGGCGAAGCGAATTCGCTTCTCGATTCCTTCGCCTGTACAGACGACCTCGTTCTGACCGACCACTTCGAAGGTACGATCAGCGTGGAGACTGTCGACCAGAATCGCGCGGTCGTGATCGTCCACGGCAGGGAGCTCGGTGAGCACCATCGACTCTTCGAGGTGGTGAATGCTGGCGATGCCTTTGTCATCGTCGTCGTGGGCGGCAGGCTTCTCCGACAATTGATGGTAAGCCTCGAACCGGCGCGTCAGCACATCCGCGTAGTTCACTCCGTCCTCGAAGATCGTGTATTCGATGATTGCGCCACCTTGTGACGGCGCGACCACGGCTGAGAAATGCGACGAATGAAACCAGACCTCGTCGTGGCCGTCCTTGTCGAAGTCGAGCACCTGCGCGGTGAGCTTCTCATCCTGGCGGAGCAGCTGTTCCGCTCGCGCGAGGTTGAGCCACACGGCTTCACGCAGATGAGGGAGGTAGAGACCGCCGAACACTCCGTGCCATGATGCGTCGTTGCACTGTGCGCGACCGATGGCCCGCCGTGCCTCCCGCGGATCCCCACGGCGACGGCAAAGTGCGGACAACGCCATCATCTTCTTGTGGGCGCGGTTCGACTCGGGATACTTCGCGAGGAAATTCTTCCAGTGCGATCCGCGAATGAAGGGCGTCGGATCGACCTCCTCCTCGAGCTTGGCAAGCTTCAACGCTCCGGCTGCTGGCAGCGACCAGCCTTCCATCTCGCGATACGAAGCCGTCGGCAGGTAGGCGAGCCCGCCCGACTTCACCGCGTCGAGTGCATCTGCGCCGGTGCTCAGCACGATCTCGCCTGACGCGACGAGCTTTTCCATCGTTGCGAGAAAATCCTTGAGCCATCCCTTGTCGTAGACCCATTCGCGAGTCCCCGGCCATCCGCCGAACTTCTCACCATCGTCTGCGAACACGGCAAGCTCGTGTCCCTCGGCGCGCAGCTCGTGTACGTACGTGGCGATCTCCGAGGGCGGGCGGAAAGGGATCAGGTATCGCAGGCGCTCGTCGATGGCGAGAACGTCGACGTGCCTGCCGTCGCTTTCAGTTCGCCACGGAACGTGCAGCTGGTTGCGCTCGAAACCGCATACGAGAAAATGCCGGTCGTCCACGAGGACGTAACGCACACCGGCATTCGCAAGATCCGCCGCGAGCTCGGGCTCCCACACGCGCTCGGTCAGCCACAGTCCCTGCGCTTTCACTCCGAAGCGCGACTTGATCGCGTCCTGCATCCAGAGTATCTGCTCGACTCTGTCCTCCCGCGGCAGCGCGGCGAGGATTGGCTCGTAGTATCCGGAGAGCAGCATCTCGATCCTGCCCGCTGCCGCGAGCTCGCCCACGAGATCCAGGTAGCTGGAGTGATGGGCATCGAGCCACTCGAGAAGCGGACCCGAGAGATGCATCACGATCGGAAAGAACTCGCGCTCGCTGAGCCGCTTGAGAAGCGGCAGGTATACATCGCGCGTGTGCTCTTCGAACACGTGCCCGAAGTTTCCGACAGGCTGATGTACGTGAATGCCGAAGACGAAACGGAGCGGCTTCACGGCTTCACCTTCGTCCGCCAGATGTCACGACCGGTTCCTTCCTTCGGATCGTTGCTCTTTGCATCACCAATGCGGTTCAGCAGTCCGGCTTCGAGGCGCTCGGCGTCTCCCGAAAGCTCGATCGCGAATGCAGCGTACTTGAGCACCTGGATTGTCTCGATGCGCGCGAGATCGTCGAAGAACCACGCGCACGATGTGAACATCCTGAGCGCTCCTTCCTCGAGCTCGAGGAGCTCCGCCGCACGTTCGACTCGCGCGCCCTCATTGCGACGGGTCACGGCTTCCGCCACGAATGCGAGTGCCTTCGCCTCCGACGCGCCAATTACTTCACCGTACTGATCTCGCACTTCCCACGGGTCCACCACGAAGAGATCGGTGCCCTCGCGCTCGAAAATGTCGTGCAGCTCGGTCGCCAGCCATTCGAGTCCATCGCGGAGCGCGACACGCCACTTCTGGCTCGTCTTCGCCTCGGGCGCGAGCGCGCATCCGCAGTCGGACTTCCATCGCTCGACACCATGCGGGCAGCTCCACGAGCTTGGCGACACAAGAACGGCCTTCTCGGTCGGCGGATTTCTCGCGAGGAACGATGCGAAATTCTCCACTCGAATGTCGTCGCGTTCGGTCAGAAACCGGAACGCGCGCGCGAGCGCCATCTCGCCGAAACGGTGGTGGTGCCCGAATGTCTCACCATCCATCGCCGCGGCCGTGATGATGGTTTCGTCATCGGGAGCGAGATGCCTGGCGAGCAGAGCTCCATCACGAATGAGCCTGCCGAACGCGATGTCGGCGGAGAGCTTCGCATCGTAGACGCAGACAGCCAGCTTGCCGAACTCGAGAACGGGAGCCGGTGTCTCTACCTGGTGTGGTGCAAGGATCGTGAAGAGGATCCCCGCTTCGGCCAGTACCTCGAGTGTCTCTTCGTCCACTGCCGTTTCAGGCAGCCACATTCCCTCCGGCTCGCGATTGAAGCGCCTGCGGAAGTCGGCGATTCCCCACTTCACCTCGGTGACTTTGTCGCGGCGCGACGCGAGCGGAAGGATGGTGTGATGGTAGGGCATCGCGATCGCGTTGCCGTGCCCGAGCTTTGCGACGCTGATCCTGTCGCCTTCGAGAATCGATGCGTACGTCGAGGGAGCGTGCGTCTCCATCCATTCGAACAGCGTGGGTCCCACATCGAAGCTCATCACTGCATAAAGATTGTCTCGATGCTCTACCTCTCCATCCGGCCCGAGCACGCGAGCGTTCGCGACCGGAGCGTAGCATTCGCTCTCGATGCGCTGGTTCCAGTCGTGAAACGGCTTGGCGCTGGGCTCGGGATCGACTTCACCGGTCCAGGGGTTTTCGCGGGGCGGCTGATAGAAGTGGCCGTGCACTACAACGGAGCGACTCACCGGGTCAGACACGTCCTCAGCGAATCGAGAATGTCCGGAAAAACTGCGTCGCGTGTCTCGAGCTCTGCTGTGAGCTGTTTCGCGCCTGCAAGATCTCCATCGCTTCCACTCAATCCGCGCATCAGCCTCGCGCAATCGGAGATATGGATCCTGATGCGCTTCTCGGCGTAATCCGCAGCTTCGCCTGTGCTGATGATGAACTGCCAGTCGGACGACTGAGCGAGAAGCAGCGCGCGCGCGGCCTGCGCCAGTACTGCGTGTTTCTCGGGCTTGTCGATCGCTTCAGGAGCAATGCGCCAGAACTCTTCCTCGAGCGGCCAGAGCTGTTCCCAGGTCCAGTTGGTTTCCGCATTGAGCCACATGCTCCAGTCGCCGTCCTTTCCCCACGAGCCGGCGCTCAGGTCCAGCGCAACGTCCGACCGCGCGTTGTTGAGATGCGATGATGCAGTGAGCGGTCGCACTCCACCCTGGAGATCGATCTGGCGGTAGAGCTCCTCGACGAAATCGACTCCCTCGAACCACCAGTGCCCGAACAGCTCCGTATCGAACGGCGCGACGATCAGCTCAGCGCCCTGTCGCTGGATCGTATCGCCGACGCGCCCGAGCAGTCGGGCGAAATGTTTTGCGTGACGGACGACCTGAGCGCTCGCCAGCTCCGGCTCATAGTGGAGCTTGTCACCGAGTCCGGCGTTTTCTCCCGTGACGCGCCAGAGCTTGAGCCCGCCGGGGTAGCGGATCTTGTGGAACTCGAGATACGCGCCGTCTCCGGGATAACCGCCGTGGCGCGACCACACCTGCATCGACGACCGCGGATCGCGAATGAGCGCGCGCGGCGCGAGACGCCGCCCGTGTTTGCCAATCCAGTACGGACGATATGGCGAGCGCACAGTCTGGCTCGCGCGAATGCGGCGCTGCTGCTGAATCATCTCGTGAGGCGATGTCGGCAGCTCCCCGTACACTCCAAGCGGAAGACCGGCTCCAGCGAGATGCGCATCCACGAACACGAATCGAACACCGCACTCGACGAGAAAACTCTCGAGCCCGTCGCGGCGGCGGTATGCGCGCGCGGTCGGCAGCGGCTGCCATGGACCGGCCGGGCGATAAGCACACTCCGGCATCCACAGTCCCACCGCACGCTTTCCGAACAACCGCTCGTGCTCGTCGTGGCCGACCATAAGCTGAAAGCGAATGCTCTCGTCGCGCGCCAGAAGGGGAAGAAAGCCGTGCGTAGCGGCGGATGTGATGAGCTCGAGGCGTCCGCCCTCTTCGAGCTTTCTGAACGCTCCGATGATGTCGCCGTCGATCGAATCGTACAGCTCGAGCAGGCTGGTGAGGCGCTCACGCCAGTACCGGACGACCGGAAGGAGGTGCGCGTCGTACGTGTTCCCCATCTCCGACTCGGCTTCGTCGCACGCTTCGAGTCGCTGAGCGAAGAACTGGCGCAGCTCCCTCTCGAATACCGGGCTCGCGAGCTGGTTCGCGAGAATCGGAGTGATGCCGAGCGTCACGGGCGCGGCGATCTCCTCTTCGGCGAGAGCCTGGAGGGAGTCGATGAGCGGCAGGTAAGTGTCTACCGCCGCTTCCGTGATCCAGTCGCTTCCGTGCGGCCAGCGGCCGTGATTCAGGACGTACGGAAGATGGCTGTGCAGAGCTAGAACGAAATCCATTCAGTTTTCCGGATTCGCGGCTGCGAGGGCGCGGCGGTACAGCTGGATGTACCGCTTCGCGGAGCTGTCCCATGCGAAGTCACGGCCCATCGCTTCGTACATGCGCGGGCGCCACGCTTCCTTATCATAGTAGCGCTGAAGTCCCCGGCCGACGGCGCCGTCGAAAGCGTTCGGAGTGAATGCGTCGAACAGGAAGCCGGTCGCGTCGTCGTGCACCGTGTCGGTGATTCCGCCGACGCGCCTGCCGATCACGAGCGCGCCGTATCGCTGCGCGCGCATCTGTGTGAGCCCGCACGGCTCGTACTCCGACGGCATCAGCAGCAGATCGCTGCCGGCAATGAGCCGATGCTCGACCTTGTCGGTGAACACGAACTCCGCGCTCACGTGTCCGGGCCGCGTTCTCTCGAATTCACTGAGTATTGCCTTGTAGCGGTCTTCGCCCTGGCCGAGAAAGACCCACTGCGCATCGAGCAGTCGTATCGCGCCGCTTGCGAGGATGATGTCGAATCCCTTCTGCTTGACGAGACGGCCGCACATCCCGATGACGGGGATGTCGGCTCGCTGAGGAAGCCCAAACACGCGCTGAAGGTCGGACTTGCACTGTGCCTTGTTGGATGTGTCCTCACGCGTGAAGTTCGCGGCGATCTGGGTGTCCGTCGCGGGATTCCACTTCTCGACGTCGATTCCGTTCGTAATGCCCTGGAAGCGTTCGCCCATCGAGCTGAACATCGCGTGAAGGCCGAAGCCGCCTTCCGGAGTTCTCAGCTCTTCCGCGTGACTCGGGCTGACGGTCACTGCGTAATCGCAGAACGCGAGGCCGCCTTTCAGGAAGTTGACCTTCCCGTACCACTCGAGCTGGTGGAGGTTGAACGTCTCCGGCGGAATTCCGAGGTCGCCGATGACCGCGGGACTGAAATAGCCCTGGTATCCGGCGTTGTGAACCGACAGCACTGCGCCTGTTCCACGAAATCGCTGGCGCAGGTCACCGTACGAGCGCATGTAGACGAGAGCGAGGGACGCGTGCCAGTCGTGCGCGTGCACGAGCAGCGGACCTTTTACGATGCTCGATATCGCTTCCAGCGCAGCGCGTGCGAACAGCGCGAACCGGCGTGGATTGTCGGGATAGTCTCCGCCGCCTTCGACATAGATCCCTTCGCGATCGAAGTACTGCGGATGATCGACGAAGATGACCGTCGGCCCTCCCTTGCGATCGGCATCGCGGAAGAATCTCACCTGCTCGGCGCGCGGGCCGACGTGAACCGTGATGGCGCTTCCGATCTGCTCGAGGTTCTTCGCGACTTTCCTGACCGTGCGGTAGAGAGGCACGACGACGAAAACGGTGATTCCCTGTTTCGTCTGAATGTCCGCGAGACCCTGAACCGCTTCGGCGAGTCCGCCCGTTCTCGCGTACGGTGTGTATTCCGCGGTGAGATGGACTACCGTGATGCCATCGCCTGATGATGATCTCAGCGGCGATGTCGTTCGCGAGCCTCGTTTGCCACGGGTGGCGGGTCTGGGCAATTCTCGTCAGGCAGTTGGTGGATGGTCGCGTGACGACGTGTCCGTCATCGACGGAACGTAGTACTTCTCGACGTATTCTTCGAGCATGCGGCGGGCCGTGAATTTCTCGCCGGCCACCCGCATCGCATTTTTCATCATTGCCACCCACGCACGCGGGACGCCTTCGGCCCGGTCGTAGAAGCGGGGGATCACCTCAGTCTCGAGAAGCCAGTAGAGGTGATCGGCCGTCTCGGCGTCAGCCGTTTCGGCGCTCGTTGGGAAGGGGATGGACCAGCCGTTCGTTCCGTCAAAGCCTTCCTCCCACCAGCCATCGATGGTGCTCAGCTGCGGAACTCCGTTGAGCGCAGCCTTCATCCCGCTCGTTCCCGAAGCTTCCATTGGAACCATCGGAAGATTCAGCCAGAGATCCACACCCTGCACGAGCAAGTGGCCGATGTGCATGTCGTAGTCTTCGAGGAAGGCGACGCGGCCCTCGAAGAGGGGATCGCGCGTGAAGTGGTGCACGCTCTGGAGAACTTTTTTGCCCGGCGTGTCTTCAGGGTGCGCTTTTCCCGCGAAGATGATCTGGACCGGTCGCGACGTGTTCACGAGAAGCGCGCGCAATCTCTCGACGTCATGGAAGATGAGGTTGGCGCGCTTGTATGTCGCGAACCGTCTCGCGAATCCGATTGTGAGAGCGTCGGGGTCGAGCATGAGTCCCTGTCCGACGAGCTGCTCCGGCTCATGAGATCGCTCGGCGAAGGCCTGTCGGGCGGCCTCGCGCACGAGGCGCATGAGAGTGTTCTTGAGCCGGAGGTGTGCATGCCAGAGCTGGTGGTCGTCCACCGCGAGCACGCGGTCCCACACTCCGTTGTCGGAGTGGTGTGCGCCCCAGTGTGCGCCGAGCTGCGGGTCGAGCAGCGCCATGATGGGGTTGGCCATCCATGTGGCGAGGTGTACGCCGTTCGTCACGTGTCCGATCGGAACCGAATCCGCGTCGCGGCCGGTCCACAATCCTTTCCACAGCTCCCGTGTCACAACCCCATGGCGGTGGGAAACCCCGTTGACCCTGCGCGACAGCCGGATGGCCGTCGATGTCATGTGAAATGTGTCGTTTCCGGGGACTGGATGTCTGCCGATGTCGAAGAACGTTTCCTGATCGATACCCATCTCTTCCCACACAGGGCCGGTGCAGGTTGCGATGTCGCTGCGGGCAAACGTGTCGTGTCCCGCGGGAACCGGAGTATGTGTGGTAAACGTGCTCGACATGCGGACTTTGTGTTTCGCGTCCTCGAACGACATTCCCTGCGCAGTGAGCTCACGGATGCGCTCCACGAGCATGAATGACGCGTGTCCTTCGTTCGCGTGCCATGCGGAGGGATCGTAGCCGAGTGCTCTGAGGACTCTCACGCCTCCGACGCCGAGGAGCCATTCCTGTCGGAGGCGCAGTGCAGGGCCTCCTGCGTAGAGCTTGCTCAGGAGCTGGCGGTCGTCTTCGTGGTTCTGCTCGAGGTTAGTGTCGAGGAGCAGGATCGGCGTGCGTCCGGCGATGAGGCGGGATGCCCGGATGTGTACGTCGCGGCCGAATGTCTTGACGATTGCGAGGTGCGGCTCGCCGTCCGGTGCGCTGATCGGCGTGATCGGCGTGTGTTCCGGATTGAATTTGACGTCGGAGTCTTCCTGCCAGCCGTCCATGTTGATGCGCTGGTCGAAGTAGCCGGCGCGATAGAGGATTCCGATTCCGACGAGAGGCACGCCGAGGTCGGATGCGGCTTTGCAGTGATCGCCGGCGAGGACGCCCAGGCCGCCGCTGTAGATGGGGACGGAGGAGTGGAGTCCGAATTCGGCGCAGAAGTAGGCGATGGTTTTATCGCGGAGGTCGCCGTGAGTTTTGGTGAACCAGGTGTCGTCGAATGACGCCTCGGATTTGAGCCATGCCATCACCTGGTCGTACTGAATGAGGAACGGCTGGTCGTCGGCGAGGGCCTTGAGCCGGGCGGGGCTTACTTCTTCGAGGAAAGCGACCGGGTTGTGCCGGCAGAGGTGCCAGAGATTTTCGTCGATGGTGCGGAAGAGGGCGCGTGCTTCGCGGTTCCAGCTCCATCCTAGGTTGTTCGCGAGGTCGGCGAGACCCTCGATGCGTTCAGGTGTTCCGGGGGGCGTCTTTGCAGGCATTGCGGAAAACTATACCAAACCGGCTGGGCTGACATTAGGTTGGCGCGCACCTTTTACGGCGAGGCATGGGATGACGAGTGCTGCGCGCAGCGTGTATGTCTTCGGGATCTATCTGATAGTTCTCGGTGCGATTCTGATGGGGTCGCCGAACACTTTGCTGTCGGTATTCGGCTTTGCCTCGACGACGGAGCCGTGGATTCGAGTTCTCGGCGTTGTGGTGATGGCGATCGGGATGCTCGATGTAGCGTGTGCGCGTGCGGAGCAGACCGGATTCTTTCGCGCGACTGTGGGTACGCGGCTCTTTGCGCTCGTTGCTTTCGCTGTATTCGCGGCGTTTGGTATTGCGCCGGCGATGCTGGTGCTTTTCGGTTTGATCGACGCGGCGGGGGCGGCCTGGACGTTTGTGGCGCTTAGATCGATGAGGCCGGCAGTGGGGTGATGATGTAGTCGCAGTTTGCGGTGTGGAGCTTTGTTCGATGCCGCTGCCGCTGATTCCTGCGTCGCATCTCTCGAGTCCGCCGGAGCCTGAGCGGAAGGCCCGGCTGATGGAGAGGGTGCGGGCTGTGATGCTCGAGAGGCGTTACAGTCCGCGGACCCAGGAAGCGTATTCGGGATGGATTCGCCGGTACATACTGTTCCACGGCCGGCGCCATCCTGTCGATCTCGATGAACGGGATGTTGCGAAGTTCCTGTCGGATCTCGCCGTTCGTCATCGGGTGTCCGTTGCGACGCAAAATCAGGCGTTGTCGGCGCTCCAGTTTCTCTATGGCAGCGTGCTCCGAAAGCCATTGACGACGACGCCTGAGATCTCTTCGGCGCCGCGTCCGCGCCGACTTCCGATCGTGCTATCGGTTGCGGAGGTTCGCGCCATACTTGGTCGGCTTCGGGATCCTGAGCGGCTGGTTGTTTCGCTTCTATATGGAAGTGGGCTCCGGATTCTCGAGTGTGTTTCGCTTCGGGTCAAGGATGTCGATCTGGAACGGCGTGAGATCATCGTGCGGGGAGGGAAGGGAGGCAAGGATAGGCGGACGACGCTCGCCCGGTCGTCAGTGGACGACGTGAGGCGCGCGCTGCGGATGGGTCACAGGGTGTGGCAGCGGGATCGCCGGTTCGATGTCCGGGTTACGGGAATTGAAGAGGCGCTGGCGCGAAAGTTTCCCGGTGCCGACCGCGAGTGGGCGTGGTTCTATCTCTTCCCGGCGACGCGCGGGTTTACGGACTCATCGGGAGCTCGTCGCCGGCATCATCTTCATGAGACTGTGGTGCAGCGTGCTGTGCATGCTGCCTCGCTGGAGGCGAAGGTTGGCAAGCGAGTGACTTGTCATTCCTTTCGGCACTCGTTTGCGACGCATCTTCTGGAGAGCGGCACCGATATTCGCACCATTCAGGAGCTGCTGGGGCACTCCGATTTGCGGACAACGATGATATACACGCACGTTGCGAGCTGCGGTCTTGTGCGGAGTCCGGCCGATGTCTTGTAGGCGGAGGGGCGGGAAGGAGGATCTTTCGAGGGTTGCTACAGAAAAAATTAGAGGTCGGCAGAATTAGGCAGCGAAGTCTTGCAGTCTAATTCCATCTCCATTCCCTCTGCGGGTCGCAAAGCGATTATCGTCAAAGCACTTGCGCAAATTCACGAGAAATTCAATGGATTTAGACAGCAAGACAATTTGCATATTCCTGCGGCCCGCAGCATAACATGACTGTCTAATTGGCGT
>DASWQD010000410.1:0-5032 GCA_036398255.1 Gemmatimonadaceae bacterium
GTTCCTGTCGTCGGATCCGCGCATGCGGACGGTGCAGCCACGTGTCGCCTTCATCGCGGTCGCACCGCGCTGATGGTCGTGCGCGGCAGGGCCGTGTAGACGCGCGTGATGTAGCCGTGGAACTCCGTCAGATAGTTCGCCAGGAAGTCGCGCGTCGAATCGACAGTGACGTCGCCCTCGTCGGTGACGAGACCCGGCGTGAACTGGATGTACGCCTCGATGGCGTTCATCAGCGGCGAGTTGCAGAAAGCCATGATACTCCGGAGATGTTGCTGGCCGACGGCCGTGCCGATCTTGCCCGGGGACGTGCCGATGATCGCCGACGGCTTGCGCGAGAACGAATTGGTTCCCCATGGGCGGCTCGCCCAGTCGATCGCGTTCTTGAGCGCCCCGGGTATCGAGCGGTTGTACTCAGGCGTGACGAACAGGACGGCGTCGACCGAAGCAATCGCGTCTTTCAGCGCGACGCCCGCGGGTGGAAACGCCTCGTCATAATCGTACGAGTAGAGCGGCAAGTCACCGATGGGAATCTCGCGGAGATCTAGCGTCGGCGGCGCGAGACGTGTCAGCGCGATGGCGAGCTTCCGGTTGATCGACGCCTTCGCGAGGCTGCCGACGAAGTAGCCAACAGTGAATGTGGTCACGTGCGGTCCTTGTTATGGGAGTGCCGAGGGTGGACGACAGACGCGAAGTTGCAAGGAGAAGGCCGGGTGTCTCAGGTCACAGAGTCAGCCATGGCGCAGACGGATTCATGCACCCGGTATTCCATGCCTTCCTTCGCGCGGATCGTGCGCAACCATTCGCGATACTCTGCCCAGGTTCCCGTCGGCGGCACCTGATCGTGTGGAGGCCCCACTATCTTGACCAGCCCGGACTCACGGGCTCGGCGATTCGCGTCCCACGCAGATTGTCCGAACTGCCTCACTCCCTCGCGAATGATCCTGCGCTCGAGAAGAGGAACTCCGGTTTCCATCATTGCGATTTCCATGATGTCGTCCGATTGCTCGCGTGTGCAATCCTGCCTCCAGTAGAGATAATCGTGAATGAGCGCCGCGGTCCCATAGCGTTCCGTCGTCGGCAGAAGCCCGCGAAGCATTTGAAGAGGCTTTGGTATCGACGCGAAGTCGGTGACGAATCCTCGCGGAACGATGATCACGCGGTACGGAGTGTTTTTCCCGAGCTCGAGAATAAGCGGGCTTTGCAGCATCCAGTGCTCGCCGCCTGCAAACGCGCGTACGAAAGGCACTCGTGGAGACTCGATTGGAAAGCGCGCACTGCTTGTGGCGACACCCGCAGTTGCCGCGCTGACTGTCGACTGCAGCTCGGCTAGCCGCGTCCGATAGGTTGAATCGAGCGAGGCTGCGCGGACTCGCAGCTCACGCGATCTGGAGATTGCCGATGACGAAGCGTCACCGGCCATGCGGTGAATCTCGAGAACGGTCGAGTCGAGCTGCGCCCTGCTTGTTGCGACTGCGACGATCAGATGCGAAACGCGCTCGGCGATGGCGCGGGCATCAGGGACCGGGCTCGTTGTGCCGGACGCTGGTGGATTCCTGGCGCACCCGGCCAGAATCGCGGCCCATAAGCAAGCAAGTATCCGTCTTCGCATCCGAATCACGTCATCCTGGCTCAGAGCAGGCTCGGAAGTGCGAAATGCGTGCTAGCATCGGCCGATAAGAAACACGCAGATCGGCGACATGAAACCGACATTGCGGCATCTCGCGGCATCCCTAACCTCGAAGCACAGTGTGAGATCTCGCCCCGATTGTTCGACCCCTTCACCCAGGAGCGTCAAATGCCACCCGTACAGACCTACGCGGTCGATTTCAGCAACGGCAATCTCGCGCCCTCCACCGACGTCAATAGCTGGGGCAGCATGAAACAGGGACTTCCGGTGCCTTCCCACCCCGACAGCAAGGCGCTGAGTTACGCAGACCTGAAGGGACTTGGACTCGCGGTTTATCGCGCGCCGACGTCGCCCGCTGCGATTCCATCGATGATCAACGTCTGTGTGGTCCCGCCCGCCGGCACACTTCCGCTTGCAACACGCCTGTCGATGCGTGTCGAGTTCGATCGGCCTTATGCGCAGCTCGCGCACATTCCGCAGCCATCGGGCATCGGCCCGCAACCACCGCCGACGGGAACGGATTGGCCAACGCCATGGGCTGTCGGGTTGCTCGTGAGATCGGGAGGGGAAAACGACATCGTGACGGAGCCGAAGATCCCGGTCACTTGCCAGTTCAACAGATCCCTGAACGCGGTTCGGCTCAATTCGCCAAAACCCGGATCCCTGCAGAACGACCAGTCATCGAGTCTCGATTCGCCGGTGAACTATACCAGTTACTGGAATCCTCCCGGCAATCCTCCCCGATTCGTGATGGAATTTGCGTTTTGCGGACATGACGCGGTTGCCGCTGGACACGCCGTAGGAGGTGGGTCGTTGAGCATCGGAACGAGGAGCGATCAGCGCCTCTTTTCGAGCACGGCGCTGTCGACCGGCGTGGCTTCGATCGGTTCACTCGGAGTTGCGCTCGTCACGCTGTCCGGCGTCGGGCAGATCATGGTCAGGCTGCGAAGCTTTTCCGTTTCCCTCTGGCAGTGAGCGGTCTTCCGGCGATATCCAATGCGAACTGCATTTGTCGTTGCGATTACCGGTCGATATTGCCCTTCCATCGACAACCCGATATTCGTACGCTTCCTGACGTCCGCCCGCACGAAATTGTACGATGTCTGCGCGGCGGCGTGCGAGGGCGATGAGAGTCACTTTCAGACTTAATGGCAAATCCGTCACCGTAGAGGCAGCAGGAGAGATGCCTTTGCTCTGGGTGTTGCGGGACATGCTCGATCTGAAAGGCGCCAAATTCGGGTGCGGACTGGGGCAATGCGGCGCGTGCACTGTCCACGTCAACGGCACGGCGATCCGCTCCTGTATCTGGCCGATATCAGCCGCCGCGGGACTGGAAGTGCTGACTATCGAGGGACTCTCCGCCACGGGAACACATCCGCTCCAGCGCGCATGGGAAGAGCTCGACGTGCCCCAGTGCGGCTACTGCCAGGCCGGCCAGATCATGTCCGCAGCTGCACTGCTTGCGAGGACGCCAAAGCCGACGGACGAGCAGATCGACACGGCGATGAACGGAAATATCTGTCGTTGTGCGACATACCTGCGTATCCGGCAGGCGATCAAAAGGGCGTCGGCAACATGATCGACGGGAGTGGCGTCAATCGCCGCGAATTTCTTCGGGTCACTGCCGTAACCGGCGGCGGATTTCTGCTCGGGACTTACGTCATCGAGCGCCTGGCCGGCGTTGCGGAATCCTTTGCCGCGACACCATCAGCTGAGGCATCGCTCGGCGCATACATCCGCATCACTCCGGACGGCATCGTCACGATCATCGCGAAAAATCCGGAGATCGGCCAGGGAGTGAAGACTCATCTGCCGATGATGATTGCGGAGGAGCTCGACGTCGACTGGAAGAACGTTCGAGTAGAGCAGGGCGATCTCGATACGGTGAGGTTCAGCGGTCAGATCGCGGGTAACAGCGCTGCGACACCGTTCAGCGGGCAGATCGCGGGCAACAGCGCTGCGACGTGGGGCAACTGGACTCCGATGCGTCATGCAGGAGCAGCAGCGCGCGCCATGCTGGTGATGGCCGCGGCGCAAACATGGAGCGTGGCGGAATCAGAATGTGAGACATCATCAGGTGTCGTGACGCACAAGCTGACCGGACGCAGGCTGAGTTACGGACAGCTCGTCGACAAGGCTGCGACCCTCGCTCCGCCGGCGCTGGAATCCGTCAAGCTGAAGGATCCGAAGAATTTCAGGATCATCGGCCAGCGGATTCCGGGCGTTGACAATCACGCGATCGTCACCGGGAAGCCGCTCTACGGGATCGATGTCTCGGTGCCGGGAATGAAGTACGCCGTTTACGAAAAGTGTCCGGTCTTCGGTGGCAAGGTGGTCAGCGCGAATCTCGACGAAGTCAAAAGGCAGCCTGGAGTGAGACGTGCCTTCGTGATCGAGGGCGGGACCGACCTGCGCGGACTGCTTGGTGGCGTTGCGATCCTCGCGGACACGTGGTACGCCGCAAGCGCTGCGCGAAAAAAACTGAGAGTGACGTGGAACGAGGGCAGAACTGCAAAGCAGAGCAGCGTCGCATTCGCTGAGATGTCAGAGCAGCTCTCGAGAGACAAGCCGCAGCGCTCGCTTCGTAGCGACGGCGACGTGGAAGCGTCGCTGAAGCGTGCAGCGAAGACGGTGGACGCGTCGTACTTCTATCCGTTCGTCGCCCATGCGACACTCGAGCCCCAGAACTGCACCGCCCGGTATGAAAACGGAAAGATCGAGGTCTGGGCTCCCACTCAGTCGCCGGCTAACGGGCGCGGGATGATCTCGCGAACCCTTGGTGTTCCGGAAAATGACATCACCGTACATCTGACCAGGGCGGGTGGGGGCTTTGGACGCCGTCTCAATACGGATTTCATGGTTGAGGCAGCGGCTATCGCAAAGGAGATCGGCGGTGCCGTGAAGCTGCTGTGGTCGCGTGAAGACGACATCCGCCACGATTTTTACCGTCCCGCCGGATATCATTATTTCACCGGCGGCGTAGATGGAGCCGGAAGGCTTGTAGCCTGGAAAGACCACTTCATATCGTTCGGCGAGGGCGACGCATTCGTTCAGGGAGGGGAGATCTCGGGCTCCGAATTTCCTGCGCGCTTCGTTCCCAACTGTTCCGTCGACTCGTCGGTCATGCCCCTTGGTGTTCCTACCGGACGTCTTCGGGCGCCAGGCAGCAACGGGATCGCGTTTGCAGTCGAGTCGTTCCTCGATGAGATGGCGCATGCGGCGCTCAAGGATCCGCTGCAGTTCCGACTGGACCTGCTCTCGAACACCCCCGCTGGTACAGGCGCCGATCCCGCGCGCATTCGCGGAGTGCTCGAGCTTGTTGCGGAAAAGTCCGGCTGGGGGAAGAAGCGACAACGACGCGGCACTGGGATGGGACTCGCGTTCTACTTCAGCCATCGTGGTTAC
>DASWQD010000411.1:0-2981 GCA_036398255.1 Gemmatimonadaceae bacterium
AGCAAACTGGGGATGTCTTCGGGTCGGTGGGTGAAGTCGCAGTCCAGTGTTACGAGCTCATCATAGTCGAGCCGGTAGGCGTGCCGGATTCCTTCCTGGTGAGCGGTTCCTATTCCCTGCTTTCCCGCGCGGTGCAACACCCTGAGTCGGGGAAGCTCGGCGGCGAGACTATCGAGAATCGCTCCGGTGCCATCCGGTGAGCCGTCGTCCAGAAAAAGCACATCGGCGTCGAGATCGAGCGCGAAAAGGCGGCGAACCATCTTCTCCACATTGTCACGCTCATTGTATGTCGGAACAAAAACGAGTCGCTTACGCTGCATTCTTCCTCGCGTGGTCGACCATCCTCCGCACCAGCTCACGAAACGAAACGGTCGGATGCCATCCGATTCGCTCGTTCAGCCGGGTGTAATCACCGACGAGGGGGCTCGGTCGTCTCGCCAGAAGCGACGGTTGCTCGATCACGAAATCGTGCCAATCGAGACCGACGCACTCGAACGCTTCCTCCACGAATTCCCTGACCGTGTGCGGTTGTCCTGTCGCGATTATGTAGTCGTCGGCATCGGGCAGCTCGCTGATGCGAATCATCGCGTCGACGTAGTCCGGAGCATATCCCCAGTCCACGCACGCGCTGAGATCACCGAGCGCGAGCTTCTCGCCTTCACCGCGCGAGGCGCGGACGGCGGCATTCACGATTCGCTGCGACACGAAGCCAGGCCCGCGAAGGTGCGACTCGTGGTTGTAAAGAATACCGGCTGAAGCGCGAACACCTTTTCGTGATCGATAGAAGCGGCACGCCTGGATCCCGGCCGCCTTCGTTATCCCGTAGATGCTGTCCGGCGCCAGCGGTGTCAGCTCGGTCTGCCGCTCGACCTTCGCGCCCGCAAAGACGTGCGACGAACCGGCGTAGAAAAATGCGGCGTCGGATCTTCGGACGCTCATCACCTCGAGAAAGTTCACCGCAAACTGCACGTGCACATCGAGACTTCGCCGGAAGATCGAATCGCTTCCCTCGTCGATGGACGTGTCGGCCGACGCATGAACTGCCGGGAGGTAGAAGACTGCGTCGGGGTTCATTTGCTCGAACACTCTTGCGACTTCGATTATGCTGGCGATGTCGAAGAACTCAGGCTGTCCGGAGCTCACCCTCGCGCAGTCCCGGCCAACTCCAAGAACGATCCACCCGTCATCGCGCAGGCGGTCGAACAGCAACCGGCCGTCCTGTCCTTCGCTTCCAACGATGATCGCAGTCTTCAGAGGTCGGACCATCCCACGATTTCAACCGCCGGAAGAGGGAAGATCATTTTGCCTCCTCTCTTCAGGAAATCAGTCTCGCGCTTGATGATGTTGTTCCGGAAATGCCATGGCATCACGAGGAGATAATCGGGTTTCATGGCGTGAGCGTCGGCTTCCGATACAATTGGAATGAGGGAACCAGGCGTGAAGCAGCCGTACTTGCTCTCGTTGACTTCGGCGATCGATGGAATTTCAGCAGGGCCAAACCCGCAGAACTGGAGCATCACGTTCCCCTTCGTGGATGCGCCGTAGCCAAGCACCAGGCGGCCGTCGCTCACGAGTTTCTCGATGAGCGCCTTGAGCTCATCACGATGACGCATCACTCTGTCGGCGAACCCCAGATATGTTGCCGGATCTTTCAGCTGCGCATCCGCTTCGCGTGAGCGAGCGGCGTCGATTCGTGCGACATTCGCCGTGTGCGACGACGAAGCGCGGCAGGCCGTGACTGCGAAGCTCCCGCCGTTGACGTCGTTCATCTGCACGTCGATCAACCGCAATCCGGCCTTGTTCAGCATCCACTCGATCTGCGCGAGCGCATAATATTCGACGTGCTCGTGACAGATCGTATCATAGCCGGTCGTAGCCAGCATGAAGGGAAGGTAGCTCTGCTCGAAGTGCCAGATTCCATCCTTGTCGATAATCGCGGCTACGTCATTCACGAATGACTGCGGATCTGCGAGGTCGTAGAACATGGCGATCGATGTGATCACTTTTGCCTTGCGGTCTCCGACCTTGTTTCGAAATCTCTCGAGGGAGAAAAAATCGACGATGCAGAGGGATCCCCGAGGGTACGAATGGGAGAGCGCTGCCGCGGAAGGATCCATCCCCACCCGGACACATTCCTCGGGGAAAAAAGACAGGAGAGTGCCGTCGTTGCTCCCGATATCGAGAACCAGATCACCGGCTTTCGGGCGGGCGAGGCCAATGAGCTGATCTGCCTTCGCCCGGAGATGCTCCACCATCGCGCGGTTCAGAGAGGATCGGTAACCATAGTCCTTTCCGTACATCTCATCCGGATCATAGGAATGCTGGAGCTGAACCAGTCCGCAGCAGTCGCCGCCGCCGGCGCATCGCACAAGCTCCAGCGGCCCGCGAGTCAGAGGCTGGTCCGGTGTCGCGGGAAAAACCCCGGTGAGGTACTGGTCACCGAGATCGACGACTGCAGCGAGGTTCGTATTTCCGCAGATGCGGCATGCGGCAACGCGCTCAAAGCCAGGCATAGGCTGCGTAAACTGTGTGCAGAGGCAGCATAGCGAAAGCTATTTTTCTCGATCCGCGAGCTGGGCCCTTCCCGATACCCCTGCCAATGGCTACTGCGCGCAGAGTTGACCCTGAAACAATCAAAGTTTCTCGCACGCTTCCTCTGGTCACGTCAATCCTCATCGGGTTCGCGTCCGCAGCATTCGTCTTTCTCGTATTTCGAGATTCCACGGGCTCGGGTGACTTCTGGCGCCCCTTCATGGGCGCGAAGGCACTTGCGGATGGCACCACGCCGTACGAGTGGTTCGGCGGTTCGAGGTTCCCCGGCGAGTTCCCCGATCTCTATCCCCTCGTGGCGAGCGTCTGGCTCATGCCCCTGCTGCCGTTTTCCTTCGCGGTCGCCGCTGCAACTTTCAGCGGCATCTCGGCGGCGTTTCTCGCTTACGCTTTCGCCAGCACGGGTTATCACCGGCTTGCCGGCTTCCTGT
>DASWQD010000412.1:0-1751 GCA_036398255.1 Gemmatimonadaceae bacterium
GAAGCCGACACCACCACGCCGCCGAGTGATAGTGGAACCGTCGCCAGCGAGACGTTGAGATCGGTGGACTGGCCGGCGGTGACGACGACGCCGCTCACTACTTGGGCGCGTTGTCCGAGTCGCTGAACGCGCACTTCGTAGGTGCCCGCGGGGATACCGGAGATGCTGAATCGGCCGCTTGGATCGGTGACGCCGGAGAAGCGGGTGCCGACGACGGTGACCTGGGTTCCGGCGAGGGCGGCGCGGGCGGAGTCGGTGACGATGCCTGCGATTCGTCCTGTCTGGGCTTGTGCCGAGGCTGGCGTGACTGAGGCGAGGAGTGTGGCGCTCGCGAGGGAAAGGATGGTGATGGCGAGGCTTCTAAATCGTGACATGCTCGGTCCTCCCCGGTCGGGGGAAAGTGGTCTGCGGCGGTTGGGGTTGGATTTGACGGTTGCTAATACGTATTAGCGGGCCGCGATCTGTCAAGAATTTTTTTTCAGCCCAGCCCGGGACTTTTGCCAAACAGACGTCTTGCTCGCCTCAGTTCGCGAACTTCAGGACGGTTTCGTGCGCCACCCGCTGAAGAAACCGGACCGTCGCCTCGGGCGCGCTCAGCGTCAAACCACCAACGCTCGCGATCCCCGGAAGCAGCCGCGCGTCGTGCCCCGTCACCTTCTCGTAGACCACGAGTGCAGCCAGATAAGTCCCGAGCGGGGCCGGGTGGTATCCGTCGGATCCGTAAAGCGGGACCGATGGATTTTCCTCGAGTGCCGCCCTCCACGCTTCCCCGACGGGAATGAAAACACCGGCGGGAACAGAGCTCGCCGCCGCCTGCGACGTCGCCCTCACCAGCGGAAAGAGCTGAGGCGACACCGACTGCGGCCATGTCATGAGCTGCGCCGTCACACCACCTGCGGCCTTCACGTAAGGATCCAGCGCCTTCGTCGCAATGATCAGCGTGTCGCGATTGACTGCCGTCGTCGTGGGCCCCTGCTGGAGAATCACCATCTCCCAGGGCTGCGCCTGAATCACGCTCACTGCGTTACTCAAGCCCAACGCATGATCGATCACCGCGAAGTTCGGGAGCGCGACCGATGCCGCTCGAACGGTGTCGCCCACCGACCTCGCGAGCTCGACGACGGTACCCGGCAGATCGTTGGTGTACGTGAGACTGTTGCCGATGAAAAGGATGTGGTGGCCACCAGGTGGCAGAACCGACGGCGGACCAGGCTCATCGATGCCGAGACACGCAGCGACAATGGGCAGGAGAAGCGGAAACCCCGAGCGACTCATCGATATTCTCATGCTGCAACGTGACGGGAGCCAGTCAGAACTTCCATAGATGTTGTACGAACGGTGTAAGGTTTGACACGAGACGCTGTCGCCCGGTACGGACCGTAACTTTGTTCGGAATCTTTACGCGCTGAAGTGAGCGGGAGAAGTTTCTTCGCATGACGCAGAGAAAATACAGGATCGCGGTCGGGTCCGATCACGCAGGATACAGATACAAGACCATCATCGTGGACCTGCTGAAGGCGGCGGGGTATGACGTGACGGACATGGGAACTGATTCCGAGGAGCCCGTCGACTACCCGGTCTTCATCAGGCCTGTTGCCGAATCCGTCGCGCGTGGAGATCACGATCGCGGTATCGTGCTCGGTGGGTCGGGCAACGGAGAGGCGATCGTCGCGAACCGCGTGCGCGGAGTGCGCTGCTCGCTGTGCTGGAACGTCGAATCAGCACGCCTGGGGCGCGCCCACAACGATGCC
>DASWQD010000413.1:0-1977 GCA_036398255.1 Gemmatimonadaceae bacterium
GCTGACCCGTAGCAGACGCGCCGCCGACCGCGCTCGATGAATTTGATAAAACTCATTGCGCGCAAAAACTGTTGCATCTATATTCGCGCGTAGTTACGAAAAGGCATTGCATGCATCATGCTGATCGTAACTGTGCGGGCCGGTTCGGACGTGCTGCAGCAATCGCCGGTTCCACCGGGGAGTCGGCGAAAGTTCAACTCCATCATGGAGCGACAACATGGCAGCGAAGAAAGGACGCAAGGCGGCACAGAAGGGCGGACGCAAGGCCGCGAAGAAGGGCGGACGCAAGGCCGCGAAGAAGGGCGCAAAGAAGACGGCAAGAAAGCGCCGCTAGCAGTCTGCCAGCTTAGCTGGCTGTACTGATTTGCAAGAAAGCCGGCCCGTGAGCCGGCTTTTTTGTCGCCGGTCACTTCGCTCAGCGCGAGTATCTCGCGTTCGCGAGCTCGACGATTCTCGCAATGAGCGCGGGATACTCCATTCCCCCTTGCTTCGCCGCAGTGGCGAACTCCGCGCCCTTCTCCAGGTAGCAGTTCG
This sequence comes from Gemmatimonadaceae bacterium, assembly GCA_036398255.1. Classification (GTDB taxonomy): domain Bacteria; phylum Gemmatimonadota; class Gemmatimonadetes; order Gemmatimonadales; family Gemmatimonadaceae; genus UBA4720. Next base: position 535 of record DASWQD010000413.1, read on the forward strand.
GATTCACCTCGATCACGTAGATCTCATTCTTCGCGTTCACTCGAAGATCGACGCGCGCGTAGTCGCGAAGCCGGAGCGCGTGGACTGCGTCGATCGCGACCTTCTGCATGCGCTCCGTCAGCTCGTCGGAAAGGTTCGTCGGAAAAACGGACTTCGTGCCCTCGAACTCGGCGCCCTTCTCATCGCCGTCGTCACCCCACTTGGCTTCCCAGCTCGCAATCTTCGGCATGCCTTCCGGATAACCGGAAAAATCGAGCTCCATCACCGGCAAAGCCTGCGCGTCGCTGTTTCCGAGCACTCCGACGTAGAACTCTCGCCCTTCGATGAACTCTTCGGCCAGGACAGGGCTCTGATATTCCGTCTGAAGCGAGCTCATCGTCTTGAGCAGCTCCTGTACGTCGTTCACGATGGACTTCTGCGTGATGCCGAGCGACGCGTCTTCCTGCGGCGGCTTGAGGATGAGAGGAAAGTTGATGTCACCGGCCCAGTCCACCGCGCCGCGGAATACCGTTGCAAACCGCGCGGTGAGAATCGAGTGAAACGTCAGAACCTTTTTCGTCAGCGTCTTGTCGCCGGCCAGAAGAAGGCCGGCGGGACTCGATCCCGTATAGCGCATGCCGAGCAGGTTGAGAAGAGCGGCTACGTTCGACTCGAGCGCGCTTCGGCCGGCGAATGACTCGGCGAGGTTGAACACGATGTCCGGCTCGTTTCTGCGGAGCGCGGTGATCACAGGGTCGACCGTATCGTCAACGACTACGCGACTGCATTCATGACCGTTCTCGCGCAGCGCGCTCTCGATGTTCTCCAGCACCGGATCGACCGGGGGCTCGAGCGCATCCTTCGTATGAAGCAGAGTGACCTTCACGATGTGCCTCGATGGCGTCTCGATCTGGATTTGTTTCGATAGTTCATCATTATCGCAGTTCCGAATGCGGTGAGCTCGATCAGTGTGGATGCTTCGAGGCCGCGCACCCTCAACCCGAGCTGGCGGGCGCGGCCTCCGAGCATGTCGATCAGCTGGCGGACCGCCGATGGACTCTCGCCCGTCCAGTACGAGATTCGGCCGGCAATCTCGCGACGGTGTGACGACAGGAAATCCGCGGCGGGCTGTCCCCCAGGCGATTCGGTGTCGGCAGCGAAGATGTTTCGAAGGTCACCGTCGAAAATTGCCGAATCGGTTATCGGAATGTTTTCCGATTGCGACTGATAGTGATCGGCAAGGGAGTAGCGCATGGCGGCGACGGGAAGGTCGTCTTCTGTCGGGAGCGGAACTTCGGGAGCATCATCGGCGACGTCGCGCATGACTCGATCGACATACTCGAGCTTCGCAATCGCGGGCCACCCGGCATAGGCTTTTTCCCAATCCAGGTCCGGAGTGAGCCAGACGGCGAACGTCTCGGCGAAGTCTTCGTCGGGATGCTTCTGCGCGTACCATCCGAGGAT
>DASWQD010000414.1:0-2790 GCA_036398255.1 Gemmatimonadaceae bacterium
ACCACCTCGGCGGGAATCTCGTGTACCGCAACAGCTATTCTATTTCTCCGGCGATTACCGCGACGACCGTCGCAGGTGCCGACGGCGCGCTTCAGGACGGCACGATTCTCTTCTATTCCCTGTCCGCCGACAACGCGCGCGGCACGGAGCTTCGGGACAACAAAGGCGAGGGGGCAACGAACACGGGAGTATTCGCGCAGCAGCAGCTCGTGCTCAAGAACCGTTTCGGCGTCGACATCGGCGCGCGATGGGACCGCATCCGATATGACTATCGCAGCTACATGAACCCGCGCCTCGACGACGTGAAGTCGTTCGCGCGTGTCACACCGCGCATCGGGCTCAACTACCGCGTGCGCCCGACTCACAGCTTCTATGCGAGCATCGGCGGCGGCATCGAGGCGCCTGCGGCCAACGAGACAGATCCGGCATCGACTTTTGGACAGGACACGGTTACCGCACTCAATCCACTGCTCGAGCCGATTCATTCGACGACGTACGAGATCGGGACGAAGCACGTCCTTCCAGTGAGAGGCGGAATGCTGTCGGCATTCTCGTACGAGGTTGCCCTCTACGCCACCCGCGTCACCAATGAGATCGTGCCGTATCGCGGCGGACGGTTCTACTTCACCGCGGGCAAGGCAGATCGTCGCGGCCTCGAGCTCGGCGCATCTCTCCTCGGATCTGGCGATCTGCAGCTGTCGGGAAGCTTGACCATGTCGCGGAACAGGTACGCGGAGTACACCGTCGACTCAGTGCACTACGGGAGGCCGGGTCATTCTGCGGATTACGAAGGAAACGAAATCGCGGGAGTGCCGTCACTGTTCTACAGCGTCAGTGCCGGGCGCAGCCTGAGCGCGAGCATTCCCCTCAGACTCGAAGTTGGCTTGCGCGGAATCGGTGATTATTTCGTGGACGATGCGAATACAGTCGGGGTGCCTGCATATCACACGTTCTCCGCTACCGCGTCAACTGCTCGCGGTGTAAAACTGGGCGCCTTCGCTGTGAAGGCGTTCGTCACGCTCGAGAATCTCGCCGATCGGCGCTACATCGGATCGGCGTTCGTGAATCCCGATGTGGTCAACGGAGTGCCGCTCGCGTTCGAGCCGGGCGCGGGAAGGACATGGATATTTTCGCTGACGCTCGAGAGACGCTAGGAAGAAAAAACCAAGACGAGAGTTCACAGATCCGTCAACTGTTAACTCTCGTCTTGGTTTCTGATTCTTTCGTTTAGAAGATCGAAAGATTTATGTACTTTCTCGGATTCTTCTTGACGTCGGCCAAAAGCGAATCCATGTGCTGAATGAGAGCGCGAACGTCATTGTACGCGCCGGGATCGTTCAACATCAGACCCACTGACCCGGTCCCTGTGTTCGCTTTCCCGACGACCGAATCGAGCCTGGCAGCTGTTGCACGGAAGTCTGCAGTCAGCGTCGCCATGTTTGCCGACGTCGCGCGAATGTTCGACAAGGTCGAATCGATCTTCGACGAATCGAGCCCCGACGTCGCACGCCGCAGCGACGCCTGAGTCATCGTCAGCTGCCGGCTCTGCTCGGCGGCGATGGCGCTGAATTGCGTCACGAGGCGGTTCATGTTGAGCGCCAGCTGGTTCGATGACGCCAGCGCCTTGCGCAGATCCTCTACGCCCCCTGCCGCAACGAGCTGCTCGTTCAGGGCGGTCGTCATCGCATTGACCGAAGTTGCGATCGAGTCGGCCTTGCTCGTGATCTGCGCGATTCCGGGAGCACTCGGACCGACAGGAACGGTGTCGCCTGCGGGAATCGACGCCGGATTCGGCGCCTTCGGCGTCAAGGCAATCGCCATGTCTCCGAAAATTCCGTTCGCGACGACAGTCGCGACGGTGCCTTTCGGAACTTTGTACTCCTTGCCGACGCGGAACGTCGTAAGAACCGTTCCGTCCTGGCGCAGCTCCACTTCATCCACGTAGCCGACGTTCACGCCGGCGAGCAGGACAGGCTGCCCCTGCTTGAGACCGGAAGACCACGGAAATTTCGCGTAGAGCGGATACCCCTTGGACAGCCCGCCGCGGGCAAGCCAGAGTGATCCGACGATTGCTATGATGATGGCGACCGCCATCACGAGGCCAACGAGAACGTCGTCGCGTTTTTTCATCCTTGCAGGTAGGGTGCGAGCAGAAGTGCAGTGAGCGCGTCCAGTACGAGGATCGCGACGGATGTGATGACCACGGCCTGGGCGGTGCTGCGTCCGACGCCTTCAGCGCCCGCCGTGGTGTTGTAGCCTTCGTAGGAGCAGAAGAAAGCTATCGCCCCGCCGAAGAGTGTGGCCTTGATGATACTGTAGACAATCTGAAACGGGGCGAAGGCGAGCCTCAGTCCCTCGGAGAACGCTGCACTCGTCACGTCGGTTGCAACTACGGCGGTGAGGAACGCAGTTCCGACGCCAATCGCGTTCGCCATGATGGTCAGAATTGGAACCATGATGAGCGCGGCAAGCAGTCGCGGGACGACGAGATACGCGACAGGGTCATACGCGAGCGTCTCGAGCGCATCGATCTGCTCGGTGACTCGCATCGTGCCGATCTCCGCGGTGATGCGCGCGCCGACTCTGCCTGTGAGCACCAGTCCGGTGAGAAGCGGACCGAGCTCGAGGATGATCGACTGTCTCGATATGAGACCGACAACCGAGAGCTGCACTCCGCCAAAGAGCTGATACCGAGTCTGGAATGCCGTTACTGCTCCGATGAATGCCGCAACTATGGCAGCGAGCGGAAGCGAGTCGACGCCGATGTTGCGCATCTGCCGAATCGTCTCC
>DASWQD010000415.1:0-4076 GCA_036398255.1 Gemmatimonadaceae bacterium
TGGCACAACATGCCACAGCCACTTGCTGCCGAGGATGTCTCGCGAAGTGGCACAGGATCGAGGCAGGGCGGCCGCTCACAGTCAAAGAGCAGGCGCATGTAGTCGCCGCTATCGCTCGCTGGCTCGATATACAGCCCTGAAACTCAATCATTACGTATGCCCGCCTCCTTGCGCAGGCATCGGGGGCCAGGCAGTTTCGGCGACGAATGCCTGTCGCCGGGATAGACCTCGGGGGAACCAAACTCGCTGTCGCCGCGTTCTCCGATGACGGCGACATACTTCACCGCGAGGTAGTGCCCCTTGCCGGCCGCACGGGATCCGCGGTCGGCGAGCTCATCGCATCACAGGTCACCGCTCTCGGAAAAAAGCACAGCTGCACCGCAGCGGGTGTGTGCGTTCCCGGACTCTATCGCGCTGCGAGTGGAACCGTCTGGGCTCCCAACATTCCCGGATGGGAAGACTATCCGCTTCTCGATGAGCTCAGAGCGGCAACCGACGGAGCCGTCGCAATCGACAGCGATCGCGCAGCGTACATCCTCGGCGAAACCTGGCGTGGTGCGGCACGAGGTGCACTGGATGCGATCTTTCTCGCGGTTGGAACAGGGATCGGTGCGGGAATCGTAAGCGGCGGTCGAATCGTTCGCGGCCATGGTGACGTCGCCGGCGCAATCGGCTGGCTCGCGCTCGACCGCCCATTTGCACCGCGTTTCGTTCAGCACGGCTGCTTCGAGGATCAGGCCTCGGGCCCCGGGCTCGTGCGCGGTGCACTGGACCTGATGGCTACTGACAACGGATACGACGGTCCGCTGCTGACGAGATCCGCCATCGATGCGTCCCACATCTTCTCCGCATTTGCCGATGGAGACCGGATCGCGATGAAAACTCTCGACAATGCGATCGAGCTGTGGGGAATGGCGGCCGCCAACCTCGTGAGCCTCTTCAATCCCGAGATGATCGTATTCGGAGGCGGCATATTCGGTCCCGCGCTCCAGTTCCTGGATCGAATCAAGACAGAAGCGAGGCGCTGGGCGCAGCCGATTGCAATAGGGCAGGTCGAGTTCGTCGGATCGGAGCTCGGTGCCGACGCAGGGCTTTATGGCGCCGGCTACCTCGCGATGTCAGCAGGCAGATCACAATGAGATCGCGACGCGCAGTCTTCGCCTGCGCATGTCTCGGCATGCTGACGTTCGGCATCGTGCTCACGATCCTCGGAGCCGTGCTTCCATCGGTGATCGAACGATTCGGCATCGACAAGGCAGAAGCAGGATCGCTGTTCCTGCTGATGACGTTCGCTATTCTCGCGGCATCGCTGGTGTTCGGCCCGATGGTCGACCGGTACGGCTACAAGGGAATCATGCTTCTTGCGACTGCGCTCATTGCCGCAGGGCTCGAAGGTATTGCGTTCGCCGAATCGCTGGACATGCTTCGCCTTGCGATCATCCTCATCGGATTCAGCGGTGGAATCGTGAACGGCGGCAGCAACGCTCTCGTTGCTGACATAAGCAGCGAAGGGAAGGGTGCCAATCTCAACCTGCTCGGGGTGTTCTTCGGCATTGGAGCTGTCGGCGTGCCGTTCGTTCTCGCGACACTCGGTGAAAACTTCGCCCACTCCACGCTGATCGCATCAGCAGGTGCCCTCGTCGTGACCCCGTTTCTGCTTATCGCAGTCACCGAATTTCCCGCTCCCAAGCAGCCGCAAGGCTTTCCGATTGCTGCGGCAGGAAAGCTCACGCGCGATCCGCTTCTCCTGATGATGGGATTCATGCTCTTTCTCGAGAGCGGAATGGAGATAATGGTCGGAGGGTGGACCTCGACATTCGTGAAAGAGGAGCTCGCAGTGCCGGAGCAGCGCGCGCTCGTCATCCTGTCCCTGTACTGGCTAGGGATGATGCTTGCTCGCCTCGTGATTGGAACAGCTCTCAGGGGCGTTCGCCCTGTCCGAACCGTGCTGACGTGCATCGCGATCGGATTCGTTGCCGCCGTTACGCTCGTCAACACGCGTGACCCGCATGTCGCCGCGCTGTGCGTGTTCATGCTCGGCGTAGGGTTCGCGCCGACGTTCCCCGTAATCCTTGGATTCGTCGGGGAGCGCTACGCAGCGCTGTCGGGCACCGCGTTCAGTCTTGCGATCGCGATGGCACTCGTTGGCGGGATGCTGCTGCCGTGGCTTGCAGGCATAATCGGATCGGCGTACGGAATGCGCGCATCGTTTGTAATCGTGCCTGTGGCGCTTCTGCTGCTGGCAGGTTTACTCGGGATTCTATCGCGCGCATTGCGCATGGATACAGGGAGCCACGCAACCTGATGAAACTTGCAACCGAATGGCTGGCCGCAACCCGCAGGATCATGGACGACATCGAAGCGACGCAGGCGGACTCGATACAGCGAGCTGCGGAGCTGATGGCAGATTCGATAGGCGCTGAGCGGTGGGTTCATACGTTCGGGTGCGGTCATGCGACGATCCCGGTGGAGGAGATGTACCCGCGCATCGGAGGCTTCGTCGGATTCCATCCGATGATCGAGCTGCCGCTGACTTTCTTCACGCGCATTACAGGTGAGATGGGGATTCACCAGTTCCTGTTTCTCGAGCGCGCTGAAGGTTACGGCGAGGCAATCATGAAGAGCTACACCCTCGACCCGCGCGACACGATGTGGATCTTCTCGCACACCGGGATCAACAACGTGAATATCGACGTCGCGCTCCGGGCAAAGGCCCTGGGACTCAAGATCGTCGTGACGGGATCGGCGGCTGAAGTCGGCAATACGCGGCATCCATCAGGAAGGACATTGTTCGAGCTTGCCGATGTGGTGATCGATACGAAGGTGCCGGCTGGTGATTCAGCGGTGCCGCTCTCCAATCACGTCGACAATGTGGGTCCGGTTTCGACGATGGCGTTCGTAGCAGTAGTGTGGATGACAATCACTACCGTTGCGGAGATACTGGCCGGGCGAGGTGTGAAGCTGTTCATACATCCTTCGCACAACGTCCCGGGGGACACCACTGCGCGGGAGCGTCTCGACGCGGCGCTGGCCGAATACAAGCGGAGAATACAGGGAGTTCAGTGAGCTGGCATCGGTGAAGAAAACGATGGTTCGTGCACGCATGGAGGTTCAAATGAGGCTCTACACACAGCTGAATTTTGGCGGGAACTGCGAGGAAGCGTTCCGTTTCTACGAAAAACATCTTGGCGGAAAGGTCACCTTCATGATGCGGCAGGACGAGGCGCCGAACGCGCCCGCCGGAGCGGGAAAGGCGATCATTCACGCGCGGATGACACTCGGACAAACCGAGCTGATCGGCAACGACGTTCCGCCCGACATCTTCAAGCCGATCCGCAGCTCGTATCTCTATCTCTCAGTCGATTCAAGCGAAGAGGCCGAGCGTGTTCACAGGCTGCTCGCTGAGGGTGGCGAGATCTTCATGAAGATGGACGAGACGTTCTACGCTACCCGATTCAGCATGCTGCGCGACCGGTTCGGTGTGTCATGGACAGTGATCCATGAACGACCAGCCCCCTGAATCATTCACTGATGCGTGGGTAGCAGGGCTCTCCGACTGTAGAGGATTCCTCCCCGCATCACCATTACCACTGTCCGCGCGTTCCTGATATTGGCGCCAGGATCTGCATCGAATATCGTGAGGTCCGCATGCTTGCCCTGGTCCACTGAGCCCAGGTCCGATTCCCGTCCCATCGCGATGGGTATTCCGGCATCTCGCATCTTCCGGATGTTGCTGACCATCGTCTTTCGCTGCGTATCCCATACGCCACTCCTTGCGACCTGAGCGAGGCGCGAGCGAGCTGCTTCCGGCAGCACGCGTTCCAGCTTGGCACGCGTAACGGGATCGACGCACTCGAGCGGATAGCGAGGTGCCGGTGAGCGGCCCAGTCCTACGTCTTCATAGCCGTCGCGCTCGGAGATCCACGGCGTCGGGCCGCGCACAAGATCACCCCGCTCAGCCCGGGATATGACGAGCGCGGGCTGCTCGGGCTCGCGTTCCACCCGAACTTCGGGCAGAACGGTCGCTTCTTCGTCTACTACACAGCACCGTTGCGCGCCGGCGGACCGGCTGGGTT
>DASWQD010000416.1:0-3344 GCA_036398255.1 Gemmatimonadaceae bacterium
GGTACAGGGAAATCGGGAAGCGACAGGGGCTGTACGCGGGGGTTCGCGGCCGCCTCTACAAGGACATCAACATCGATATTCTCGGCACCAGGTGGGACTCGGCGGGGTTCTATCAGCCGCGGTTTCAGTCGCGGTCCGAGCTGAATTTGAACACGCGATGGATGAAACGCTTCCCGAGCGGAAGCTTCGGCCTGAAGCTGGCGGCGATTCACGAGTATCGAGGTGTCGTAAGATTTCCCCTGACGGAGGGATTCGCGTTCACGAGGGCGAGCAACGTCTTCTCGGCCCTGGTCGAAATCCGGATCCTGCGAGGTGTTGCGACCTACCAGGTTCGCAACATATTTGGGCAGCAGTACCAGATTTTCCCGGACTTCTTCATGCCCAGATCGCTGGGCATCTATGGGCTCCGCTGGGAATTCTGGAATTGACAAGCAAGCAGTCAATTCCTAACGTTGGCCCCCTCATATGATATCGAGCATGACCGGCTTCGGGTCCGCCGAAGGCATGGTCGGCGCCGCAGGCGTAAGCGTCGAGATCAGGACGGTTAATCACCGTTTCTTCAACCCCAGCATCAAGCTTCCCGCGCTGTTCGCAAAGTGGGAAGGAGATGTGAGGGAGTTGCTGAGGCAGCGCATTGCCCGCGGCCACGTCGCCCTGACGGCCCGCGTCGAGAGGGATGCCGGCAAGGGAGCCGGGATAAACGAGGAGCGATTCGGTGATTACGTATCCGCGCTTCGCGATCTCCAGACGAAATACGGTCTGAGCGACCACCTCGAGGCCGCGACTATCCTGAACCTTCCCGACGTCGTCGACACGCACGTCGAGGAACGCGACGGCGGCACAGTAGCAGAGCTTACTTCGATCGTCGAGCAGGCGATCGCCGCGCTTCGGCAGATGAGAACCGAAGAGGGCGGAAGACTCGCCGTGTTTCTCCTCGAGCGGATCGGCCTGGTCGAAGAGTCGGTCAAGCGAATTCGCGAGCGAGGACCGGTGAGGCTGGCCGAGCAGGTGAATCGCCTCAAGCGCTCAGTGAAGGAGCTTGCATCGGGAGCCAATGTCGACCAGCAGCGACTGGCGCAGGAAGTGGCGATACTCGCCGACAAGCTCGACATCGCCGAAGAGCTCGACCGTTTCGATTCGCATATCGGATCGTTCAGGCAATCCGTCCAGGAGAGTGGGGCGGAGCCAGTGGGCAAGCGGCTCGGATTTCTTCTCCAGGAAATGGTGCGCGAAGCGAATACCACCGGCAGCAAGGCGAACGACGCCGCGATCCTCGCCGATGTGGTGATGATCAAGGAAGAGCTGGAGCGAATTCGCGAGCAGGTCGAGAACATCGAGTGAACGGGTTCTTCCCGCTCATTCTCTCGTCCCCATCCGGTGGCGGCAAGACGACAATAGCGAAGGCCCTCCTCCGGCGGCGCAACGACATGGGCTACTCGGTGTCTTGCACCACGCGGCCGGCGCGAGCCGGTGAAAAGGAAGGCCAGGATTATTTCTTCGTGACCCAGTCGGCGTTCGAGGACGCCCGCGCCAGGGGCGAATTCGCCGAGTCAGCGGAGGTGCACGGCAACCTCTACGGGACTCTCCGGAGGGAGGTCGACCGAGTCCTTGCATCGGGCCGGCACGTCGTAATGGACATCGACGTCCAGGGAACCAGGCAGTTCGTGAAGGCCTACCCTGAGTCTGTGTTAGTTTTCCTGATCCCACCGGACGCAGAAATACTTCTTACCCGCCTCCGGGGCAGGGGCACCGAAAGCGCGGAATCCATGAGCCGCAGGATCAAAAGTGCGGTCGAAGAGCTTAAGGCAGTCGACCTTTATGGTTATCTTGTAGTGAACGAGGATCTGGACGAGGCGGTTAGAGACGTCTCGGCCATTGTCGATGGCGAAGCCAAGCGTCTCTCCCGGCTGGACGAAGCCCGCGCGCGTATCGGCGCGATGGTGACGGACCTGGAGAGCGAGCTGGAAAAAATGACCAGGAGAGTTTGACAGATGCAGGTTTTCATTCCAACTGACGTAGCAAAGCACGCGACCAACAAATACCTCGGCGTCCTTGTGGCGGCGAAGTTTGCCCGCGTGCTCAACGAGTTTCCCCGCGACCGCTCGGCCCCTGGCGAGAAGAAGCTGACGACCCGGGCGCTCGAAGATCTCACTGAAGGCGAGATTCAGTACCGCGTAGTTCCGCGCCGCCGCTCGGAGTAACGTCGATGCGGCCATTAGGCGGCCGCAGGATTCTCCTCGGGGTGACCGGGGGAATCGCCAGTTATAAAACAGTGATGCTCGCGCGCCTCCTGACCCAGGCAGGCGCCGAGGTCGACGTCGTCATGACTCGCGGCGCGCTGGAATTCGTCGGCGCAATAACGTTCGAGGCCGTGACGGGACGCCGTGCGTATTCCGAGATCTTCGGATCGGGCAACGCGCTCGACCACATCCGCCTCGCCCGCGAGTGCGAGCTCTTCGTGGTCGCTCCCGCAACCGCGGATTTCATGGCGCGGTCAGCGCACGGATTGGCGGACGATCTTCTCACCGCATGCCTCCTCGCCAACACTTCTCCTGTTCTTCTCGTTCCTGCGATGAACGACAGGATGTGGGCAAACGCGCAGACGCAGCGCAACGTGGCTCACCTCCGCGATCTTGGCTACGAGGTCATCGATCCGGATGAGGGTCCTCTCGCGGTGGGAGAAGGTTCGGGTCCCGGCCGCATGCCCGAGCCGGAAACGATATTCGGACACATCACCGCGCTTCTGGAATCGCGTGGATCGCTTTCGGGGAAGCACATCATAGTTACGGCGGGCGCAACGAGGGAGCCGATCGACCCCGTTCGTTTCATTTCGAATCACAGCAGCGGTCGCATGGGCGTTGCAATCGCGGACGCTGCGCAAAAACGTGGCGCTTCCGTTACGCTGATAGCGGGTCATCTGGAGGTTCCGGCGCCGACAGGCATGACACGCGTCGACACCACGACCGTCGCCGAGATGCGTGACGCGGTCGCATCGGCTCTTCCCAAATCCGATGTGCTGATCATGGCCGCAGCACCTGCTGACTTTCGCGCAGCTGCTCCTGCAGGTCAGAAAATCAAGAAAGACTCGCGGCCTCCTTCACTCGAGCTGACGCCCACGGACGACATACTTGCCACCACCACTGCTCTGCGAAAGGATGGAGCGGTCATCGTGGGATTTGCACTCGAGACGCATTCCGTGCTCGAGAATGCCGAGGGAAAACTCCGGTCGAAAGGTCTCGACATGATCGTTGCCAACGATGCAACTGAGCCGGGCTCCGGATTTCGCGTCGAGACCAATCGCGTGACGTTGATCACGCGTGACGGAAAGCGCGAGTCCATTCCGT
>DASWQD010000417.1:0-7474 GCA_036398255.1 Gemmatimonadaceae bacterium
GGGAGCGATGGGACGCTCGCGCTGGAACTTCTCGACAAAGCAGGGCGTCAACTACTTCCAGAATCCTTCTGAGCGATTCCGCGTGAACTGGTCGGCGGTCCAGCGTCCCGGCGCACCGACCGGCGTACTGGATACGGTCTCCATCAACCTCATCGAACTCGAGGATGCGCGCGGCACTCCGGTTTTCCAGAACGGCCGCATCAACGAGAATGACATCTCGACGAGCGGCGGCTCGGATCTGTTCCGGTACTATGCGGGCGTCGGTCTCGAGGACTCGGAGGGAATGGAGCCGGTCAACACGGTCAAGCGGCGCACCGGACGTCTCAACCTCACGGTCAACCCGAGCAGGAACATCGACCTCGGGTTCAACGTCGGCTACACGAATGGAAACATCACGCTTCCGTGCGAGGCAGGATGCGGCGGGCGCACGCTCGGTGTCGTGAATGCGCATCCCGTCAACAACGCTCCGCTCGCAAACGGGTCTCCTAACCCGCGCCGCGGATGGAACAGCGGCCTGCCGGAGCAGTACGATGCGTACCTCGAGTTCTACCAGATCGTCGACCGCTTCACGGGCGGAATTCAGATCAATCAGACGCTCGCCAAGTGGTTCAAGCATCGCCTGAACGCGGGAACGGACAGGACTCACGAGGAGAACAGCGAGCTCGGGCGGCGCACGGAAGATTCGCTGACGAAAGCGCTGCTCGGCATCTCGGGTCTCGGATACAGGGCAATGACGTTCCGCTCGATCAACAACTACACGCTGGATTACTCCGGCTCGGCGTTGTTCGACCCCTTTCCTGAGCTGAGATCCACGACGTCGGTCGGAGTGCAGTACTACCGCAACCGCTACGAGATATCGTGCGCGTCAGGCTCCCAGTTCCCGGCAGTCGGTGTAACCAACGTATCATCGACGACTACAGGACTGTCCACGTGCCACGACATCGAGGAGGACGCGACACTCGGATTGTACGCGCAGGAACAGCTGGGATGGAACGACCGGCTCTTTGTCACGGCGGCGCTTCGCGCTGACGACAACAGCGCATTCGGTCAGAACTTCAACAAGGTCTACTACCCGAAGTTCAGCCTCAGCTTCATTCCGATCGAGGGAGCGAGCTCACGCATTCCGATGCTGAATGCGCTCAAGCTTCGCGCCGCCTACGGTGAATCGGGCAAGCAGCCGATAACATTCTCCGCGCTCCAGACGTATACGGCTGCAACCGGCCCTGGCGACGTCCCGACAGTGACGCAGTTCACAATCGGCAACCCGGATCTCGGACCGGAGCGCAGCAAGGAGCTGGAGGTCGGGTTCGATCTCGGTGCACTCGACGACAGGTTCGGCGCCGAGTTCACTTACTATCACAAGAGGACCACCGACGCGATTCTCGATCGCCAGATCGCACCATCGATCGGCGTGCCGGGAAGCCAGCCATTCAACGCCGGATCCATCAAGAACTCGGGCGTCGAGCTGATGCTGCGCGCGATTCCTATCTCCACGTCGCGGTTCAGCTGGGAATCGACTTTCGGCTGGTCCACGAACAACAACGAAGTCGAGGATCTTGGAACCGATCCGGCCGTTCTCGAGGCTCGCCGTGTCACCGCGTGCCCGGGATACGTGATCGGGACCAGCGATCCGGCCAGCTGCAAGGTCGACGACTTCGTGCTTGCGAGCGCGGGATCGCTGCCGCCCCGCCACCAGGTCGGCTACCCTCTCGGCTCGTACTTCCACAAGCGCATCGTATCCGCGGAGCTGAATTCGCTCGGAGCGGCAATCAACGTTCTCTGCGACGATAACAAGGGCGGAGCGGTTCCCTGTGCCAGCGCGCCTCAGGTCTACCTGGGACGCACGATCCCGAAACACGAAGGCTCGTTCAGCAACACCCTCACGATCATGAAGAACCTTCGCGCGTCGGCGCTCGTGGATTTCAAGCGCGACTACATCAAGATCGACGGAAGCCAGCGCTTCCGCTGCGTGGTCAACAGCCGCTGCAAGGAACGGTGGTACTCGTTCGAGTTCGATCCAAAAGTCGTAGCCTGCGTGAAGGCGGGAACTGACGTGCTGCCGAACTGCTATTTCAATGATGCGAGCTACACGAGACTTCGCGAGATCGCGCTGTCGTACACGCTTCCTTCGAGCCTCAACAGGTTCGGGCGCTTCAGCCGCGCCGTTGTGGGCGTTGCCGGGCGCAACCTGCACACATGGACCAAGTATCCAGGGCTCGATCCCGAGGCGTTCTTCCTCGGCGGAAACCGCGGCGGCGGATTCGCGCTGTTCGACCAGACAACGAACCCGCAGGCGACACAGTGGGTCGTCACCCTCAACCTCGCCTGGTGATCACCATGAGAACGAACACATCGACAGTATTCGGTGCGGCGCTCGTCCTTGGCGCGGCGTTGTCACTCGTCGCCTGCGAGACCGCGGAAAATCCCCTGGAAGTGGAATCGTCGAGCCGTATTCCGGCGATCAACGTGGAAAATCCCGGAAATGCGCAGCTTCTCGTAGACGGTGCGATAGCCGACTTCGAGTGCGCTTTTGCCGCTTACGTAATTCAAAGCGCGACTGTGGGCGAGGAGTTCATCTATGCGCAGCAGACCGCCGACCGCGTGCCGGCTGACAGGCGCAACGTGCTGACGACTGATTCACGCTACGCAACCAACAGCTGCGAGGGCCTCGGCATTTACGGGCCGCTCCAGATCGCGCGAGCGTCCGCCGAGAACATCCTGGGATACCTGAAAGGATGGACTGACGCGGAGGTGTCGCAAAGAACACGTCTCATCGGCGTCGCCGCCGCGTACGCAGGCTACAGCTACGTACTGCTCGGCGAAGGGTTCTGCACGCTGGCTTTCTCGCGAATCAATCCCGACCGCTCGATCGAATACGGCGGGGAAATCAGCCGCGACAGCGTGTTCAAGATCGCCATCAACAAGTTCACCGAGTCGATCGCCGCTTCGACGACCGCGAACAATACCGACATTCTGCGCATGGCGTACCTCGGACGCGCGCGAGCGAAGCTGAACCTTCGCGACTACGCGGGAGCGAAAGCCGACGCACAGCAGATCCCGTCCGGGTATCTCAAGAACGCAACGTACTCCGCGACAGTCGGCAGGCGTAACAATCTCGTCTTCAACGACAATTCCATCACCAATACCGCGAGCTCGGTCGGCGAGCCGTATCGCAGCATGACCGGTGATCCGCGCGTGCCGGTGACACAGGGGAATACCACGAGTGCCCCGGGGATTCGGCATTGGTACCAGACCAAATACACATCGACACAAGCGCCGATTCCTCTCGCCACATACGAGGAAGCCCAGCTGATCATCGCTGAGGCGGACATCAGGGCGGGCAGTCTTGCCACTGCCCTCCCGATTCTTGCAGCGATGCGGACGCGCGGTGCACAACCGGCGTTCACGGGAACGACTCAGGCCGAATACCTGGCCGAGCTGATCAACCAGCGCCGGCGAGAGCTGTTCCTCGAGAGCCATCACCTTGGCGACGTAATTCGCTACGCAATTCCGCTGGCTCCGGTGGCGGGAACCGCGTATCACTTCGGCGGCACATACGGGAACCAGCTTTGTTTCCCGATGCCCGCCGCGGAAAGGTTGAATAATCCGCTGATCGGGAGTTAAGACCGCGGACCGACAAGGTCCGAGGCATCAGGTGTGAAGGCGTGAGGCGCCAGGTTCAGGTGGAACCTGGCGCCTCGCAGTTTGACGCCCGCTGTCCCCGCCGTAACTTGTAATCGATGACTTTCCGAGCGTTCGCCCTGGCTCTGACGGTGGGTATTCTGCCGTCGGCGATAATTGCGGCTCCGGCTGCCCCGACGGGACTGTACGTCGGGACCCGGCTCAACCGGTACCCGTTGCCGAGGGCGGAGCGCGTTCCCTCTCAGGACGGATGGGAGCACTGGTTCAAGCTCGAGCGGGCCAATGTCACGCTCCGGCCTGACGGCCGCTTCATCGCGTCGTTCAAGTATTATCGCCAGCACGTGAAGCCCCGCGCCGCCGTCCGCCCGGGTCCGCTCCTGAACGAGACCTACAAGGGGAAATTCTCGGTGAAGGGAACGCAGATCACCTTTCTTCCCGATCCCACAAAGCAGAAACGGAAGCCGCCTCCGATCGTCGGGACAATTACCGGCGAATCTATGAACATCCCGTACATCGTGGCCGAGGGTCAGAGCAAGCATCCCCTCCGACTGGACATGAGGCGGCAGGGTAACTGGTAAAAAAGTTACTCATCACAAATATTCGCGTCAGAATCCGTTCGTTTTGGCCTGCTTTCTGCCCCTGAGCTTACCCAGAAGCACTCATTTCAGGAGGCAGAAGCATGAAGAGAACCATTATTGCCGCCCTTGCGATCGCGGGGACACTCTTTGCGGCATGCAGTGAATCCAGCAATCTGACCGACTCGAGCACGGGCAAAGTCAATGTGATGCTCACCGACGCTCCTTTCCCGTTCAGTCAGGTCAAGAGCGTCGATGTCTACGTAGTCCGCATCGAGGGAAAGCTTGCCGAGTCCGATTCAGCCGAAGCGGCCAACCAGGACTCCGCGGGATGGAAGACGCTCGTCTCGCCGAATACCAAGATCAACCTTCTCACCCTGGCGGGTGGAAAGACCGCCAGTCTCGGTGTCGCCACGCTTCCTGTCGGAACATACCGGTCGTTCCGGATGATCATCGATACCGATCAGTCGAGTGTGACACTGAACGACAACACGACGCCGGACATCAAGTGGCCGTCCGCGGGCAAGAACGGCATCAAGGTCCTTCTCGACGCGCCGTTTGACGTCACGACTGGAACCACGAACCTCCTCATCGACTTCGACGTCGGCCGGAGCTTCGTCATGAGAGGAAACGATATCTCGAAGAATGGTCTCCTCTTCAAGCCGGTGATCCATGGCGCGACTGTGCAGCTGACCGGAACAATCTCCGGAACCGTTCGCGGCGACAGCGCCACCGGCGCGACGATCGCAGGCGCGACTGTCGAAGTATTGAAGGCTGGAACCGCATTGACCGACACGAGCGCGGCGAACATCGTGCGAACTGGCGTCACTGACGGAAGCGGGAACTTCACGCTGGCCTTCGTACCTGCCGGCACGTATGTCGTGCGCGCGACTCCGCCTGTGGCCTCCGGCTACAAGCCCGCATTGCTGACGGGAGGGGCAGTCGTGACTGCTGGCAGTACCCTGAGCGGAAAGGTCATTATAGTGACCAAATGATCCGCCGAAAAAGTTTACTGGCCGCCGCACTTTCAGCGGCTATCGGGAGCGGGTGCACTGTTGCACCCGCTCCCGCAACAGTTCCTGCTCCCGCCGTCACTGCCGAACCATCTCCGCGGACGCTTCGTTTTCTTCTCATCAACGACGTGTACTTCGGGGATACCCTCCGCGACGGCACGGGCGGATTGTCGCGTGTCGCATGGCTCCGCGACTCGCTCGCAAAAGCAGGCCCGATAACGTTCGTCCTCGCCGGCGATTTCATGTCGCCGAGTCTCCTGAGCAAATGGTATAGAGGCGAGCAGATGCGGCAGCAGCTCAACGCTGCGAAGCTCGACTACGCAACGCTGGGCAATCACGAGTTCGAGCTCGATCGAGACACACTGCTTGCACGCGTGGCGGGCTCGAAGTTCAAGTGGACGTCGGCGAATTGCTTCCAGCCGACCGGAGAGCCGTTTCCGGGTATCTCGAAATGGGATACGACCACTATCGATGGCGTGAAGGTCGGAGTGTTCGGCGTCACGCTTGTCGCCGATTACCGCCGATACGTCAAATGCTTCAATGCCGACAGTGCCGCTCACGAAGCGATAGCCGCACTGAAGGTGGCTGGAGCACAGGTCGTCTACGGGCTCACGCACCAGACGCTCGAAGCCGACAGCGCGCTCCTCGCGCGCGAGCCGGCGCTCGACTTCATACTCGGCGGGCACGAGCATGAATGGCATCGCGTGCTCGTCGGTCAGAAGCGTCTGCTGAAAGCGGACGCCAATTCGAGAACCGCGCAGTATTTCACAATCACTCAGACAGCGAACGGGTGGACACAGGCAGACCGGTTGATTCAGATCGACCGGAGCCTGCCGATGGATCCTGCCACGCAAGTCGTAGTCAAGGCATGGAGCGACAGCATCGCGAAGCGGCTCGGTCCGGAAAGAGTGATTGCGACGACGACGTTCGCACTCGACGGAAGGGATGCGTCGAATCGCGCGCGCGAGTCGCCCCTCGGCGACATCGTGACGGATGCGATCCGGCTTGGAACCGGGGCCGACGCGGCAGTGATGAACAGCGGCACGCTTCGGATCGACGATGTGATTCCGCAGGGTCCCATCACCAACTATCAGCTCGAGTCGATATTTCTCTTTCCTGACGAAGCGCGGATCATGACGTTCCCGATATCGGGCGCCCGTCTTCGGGAGATTCTAGAGCAGGGAGTTGCAGCGGGATCGGTTGGGAAAGGTCCGTACCTTCAGGTGTCGGGCCTCAAGTATTCGTGGGATCCAAATCGTCCGTCGGGGTCACGGATTGTCGGGAATGTCACGAAGACCGATGGCACCATCATCAGGCCGACGGATACCATTAAACTTTCGTTCAACGTCTATCCCGCGTGCGAGGGAGGGGACGGGTACAAAGTTCCGGAGGCAAAAGCAGCCTGCGACGCTCGCGCATCTGCGCCGAGAGCGGTCGACCTCGTTCTCAAGCACATCACGGAGCGACTCAAAGGGCAGGTTTCGCCACCGTCGGCGGGACGAGTAACGAGGCTCTGAAAAAGCTACGAGCTACGAGCTACGAGCTTCTGTGTCGTTAGCTCGTAGCAAGTAGCTTGCAGCTCGCAGCTTTTCCAACACTTTTCTTACAGAAGTCATACTCACTTCTCGAATGATCCCTGTGCATCTTCAAAGGGATCCATAATCGACCCACTCTCCCCCAAGAGTACGAATGACAAATCGAAGGGATTTCATCAAGAAAGGAACGCTCGTCGCGGGCGCAATTGCCGCCGAAGCAGCGTTCCGCAAGGCGCATGGACTCGGGCCGCTTGCGCCGCCGGAGCCCGCTCCGCCGGCAATGGATGCGGCAATCCGCGACCTGATGATGGACGCGCTCAACGCGGCAAAGCTCGCGGGAGCGAGCTACGCTGACGTGAGAATCGGGCGGTATCTCCAGAATTTCGTGTCGACCCGCGAGCAGCAGATCACCAACGTCGTCGACACCGACTCGATTGGTGCAGGAGTTCGCGCGCTCGTGAATGGAACCTGGGGATTTGCCGCAACTCGCACGATGACGAAGGACGGCGTCGCGAGCGCCGCGAAGCGCGCGGTTGCTGTCGCAAAAGCGACGGCCATCGCGAAAGGAAGTGCGGTGGAGCTCGCCCCGACTCCGGTGTTCAAGGACGTCTCATGGAAGAAGTCCTATCAGGTCGATCCGTGGACCATTCCCGTCGAGCAGAAGGCTGACCTTCTGCTCAAGGCGAACGCAGCCGCACTGAAGGCGAAG
>DASWQD010000418.1:0-2573 GCA_036398255.1 Gemmatimonadaceae bacterium
GGCTTGAACGAAGAGCCAGGCTGCCGGAGTGCCTGAGTAGCACGATTGAATTTCGAATCGTAGAAATCCCGCCCGCCCACCATCGCCTTCACGGCTCCGTTTCGCGGATCGATCGCGACAAACGCACCCTGGAGATATGGAGAGTTCTGGCCGGGCTCCGCACCGGCAATGCTGCGCGCGATGTAGTGCTCGTATGTCTCGCCGGTGAACCTTCCAAAGCGCCCGCCTTCGATCCGCCGCAGCTGGCGCTCCAGCGATCGCTCGGCTGCAAGCTGCATGTCGAGATCGAGCGTCGTGAAGACTCGAAGCCCCTGCTCGTAGAGCTGCCGCCCGAACTGATCGTCGAGCTGCTGCCTGATCCATTCGACGAAGTATGGCGCGGTGTCACCCGCATCCGTCTTGTTTGCGAGCTGAAGCGGATACGCGCGCGCTTCACGCGCCTGGACGTCGCTGATCGCGCCGTTCTTTCGCATCAGCTCGATCACCGTGTTGCGACGCTGGATGGCGCGGTCGGGATGACGCTTCGGATTGTACCGCTCCGGCGCTTTCGGCAGAGCGGCAAGAGTCGCCGCCTCGGCGATGTTGAGGTCGCGCACCGATTTTCCGAAGTAGCGCTGCGCTGCTGTCTCCACTCCGTATGCACCGTTGCCGAGATTGATCTGGTTGAGATACAGCTCGAGAATTTTTTCCTTCGCGAATTTCCGCTCGATCTCCCGCGCGACTTTTCCTTCCTTGATCTTGCGGACGAGAGTCTTTTCGCGACTGATTCGCTCGGGGAAAACGTTTCGCGCCAGCTGCATGGTGATCGTCGAGAAGCCCTGGTCCCAGCTGCGCGCGAGAATGTCGCGGAAGAGCGCACCGAAGACGCGCAGCCAGTCGATGCCTGCGTGACCATAGAAGCGCTTGTCCTCGGTGATTACGAACGCCTGCTGAACCTGTTGCGGGATCTCGTCGAGCTTCACGAGCGTGCGGCGCTCGAGTCCGAGCTCGGCGATGAAGCGTCCGTCAGCCGCATAGAGCTTCGACGTCTGACGCGGCATGTAGTCGTTGAGAGCGTCAACCGGCGGGCATTGCCCACCGCGGCAGACCAGGGCCCACGCGCCGTATGCGAGCCCTGCCCCGAGAGATACGAAGAATGTGAGAATGAGAAGAATCACCCGCATCGCGGTCGGGTGATTTCTTCGGAAGCTCGATTTGCGTTTGGCCATCGGACTCAAAAACTAATGCCCGGAACTACCGGGCGGCTGTAATTTTGGGTCATGAATCTCCTTGAAGAGCTGGAGTGGCGCGGCCTCATCCACCAGAACACCGAAGGTCTCGGCGAAGCTTTCGCGAAGGGGCCAGTTTCCGTGTACTGCGGCTTCGATCCAACCGCCTCGTCGCTGCATGTCGGAAGCCTCCTCCCGGTGATGATGCTGATGCGTCTCCAGCGAGCGGGGCATCGCCCGTTCGCGCTGGTGGGCGGCGGCACGGGAATGATCGGCGACCCAAGCGGAAAGACGGTTGAGCGTCAGCTCAACACGGTCGAGATGGTAGAGGAGAACAGTCGTGGCCTGAGGAAGCAGCTCGAGAAGTTTCTGGATTTCTCGGGATCGAACGCGGCTCAGATGCGAAACAACGCCGACTGGCTCCGCCCGCTCGGCGCAATCGACTTCATGCGCGACGTCGGGAAGCACTTCACGCTGAACTACATGCTCGCCAAGGAATCGGTACAGATGCGGATGGAGTCGGGCATCTCGTACACCGAGTTCTCGTACATGCTGCTTCAGGCGTACGACTATCGCGAGCTGTTCGTTCGCGAGGGCGTCAACCTCCAGATTGGTGGAAGCGATCAGTGGGGCAACATCACCGCGGGGCTCGAGCTGATCCGTCGGACAGCGGGCGGCGAGGCGCACGGCCTCACCTTTCCTCTCATGACCACCGCTTCCGGCGCAAAGTTCGGCAAGACGGAGTCGGGCAATGTCTGGCTCGACCCCGAGCGCACGTCGCCCTACAAGTTCTATCAGTTCTGGATCAACATCGACGACAAGGACGCAGCCCGGTATGTGAAATTCTTCACTCTCCATTCGCCAGAGGCGATTGAAGAGCTTCGGAAAGAACATGATTCGCGTCCGCAGGACCGCGTTGCGCAGCATGAGATCGCGCTCGAGGTGACGGCCCGAGTCCATGGTGCGGACGCCGCGAGAATCGCCAGGGATGTCTCCGAACTGCTCTTCTCGAAAGGCGATCCGGCGTCGCTTACCGACGAAATGCTCGATGTACTGAGCAAGGAAGTGCCGTTCGCCGAAGTACAGGAGGCTTCGAATGCGGTCGATGCTTTGGTGACGCTCGGACTTGCAGCATCGAAAGGCGCTGCGCGAAGGTTAGTCGACCAAGGTGGAGTCACAGTCAATGGACGGCGCGTGGCCGGCGCAGCTGATCCGCTCGGCCAGCCGTTGCGAGGGAAATACTTCCTCATTCGAAAAGGAGCTCGCGATTACGGGCTGATCCTCGATCGATCAAAGACATAAAAGCGTTGCAGGAAGAAGAGGAAGAAAGGCGGAAGAAGAGAAAGGAAACCATAAAGTCTTTTT
>DASWQD010000419.1:0-15588 GCA_036398255.1 Gemmatimonadaceae bacterium
AGCATTCGCCCTGACCGATATTCAGCAGGCGCGCGTGAGGCAGGTCGACGGGGCGCGAACAGGACTCCTTGTCGCAGGGGGAGCTGCGGCGACGCTCGGCATCTGGGCATTGCTGATCATCGGGTCCGGAGGAATCAGCCCGAGCTACTGACCTCGGCGGAGTCACCTTTCTGTGTATTGTGTCGTCCACGGGCCCGGACAGCTGACCTGAAGAGATCGATGTACCTTCAAGAGACTCAGCGAATTAGGACCGTTGGCCTCTGCGCGAAAACTCTTGCCCTGTAGTGATTTAGGTCACACTTTGCACCAGGTACCACACTCTGCAGGGCGACAATGAAATACCCCGAAGTCCGGAACTACGTGGCCGGCGACTTCGTGAAGGGCGAGCACGAATACCTGGACGTGTTCAACCCGAGCGATGGATCCGTCATCTCCCGCGTTCCGCTCTCATCGCGAGATGACGTAGACCGTGCCGTGCAGGTCGCCCAGGCCGCATTCCCCGCCTGGTCGAGCCTGCCGATCAAGGAGCGTGTGCAGGTTTTCTTCCGCTACCGCTCTCTGCTCGAGCGCGACATCGAAGAGCTTACCGCCCTCGTCACCGAAGAGAACGGCAAAATTTACTCGGAAGCGAAGGCCGAGATCCTCAAGGCGATGGAGCTGACGGAGTTCGCCTGCTCACTCCCGCAAATTGCTTCCGGGGAAGTGCTCGAAGTCAGCCGCGGAGTCGAATGCCGCATCGAGCGATATCCGCTGGGCGTCGTCGCTTCGATCGCTCCGTTCAACTTCCCGAACATGGTC
Organism: Gemmatimonadaceae bacterium; assembly: GCA_036398255.1. Classification (GTDB taxonomy): domain Bacteria; phylum Gemmatimonadota; class Gemmatimonadetes; order Gemmatimonadales; family Gemmatimonadaceae; genus UBA4720. The sequence continues at coordinate 799 of DASWQD010000419.1, forward strand.
CCCAACTGGACCATTCCAAACGCGATTGCGCTCGGGAACTGCATGATCCTCAAGCCATCGGAGCTCGTCCCGCTCAGCTCGAACCGAATTGCCGAGCTTCTCAAGGAGGCCGGCCTGCCCGAAGGCGTGTTCCAGGTGGTGCACGGAGGCAAGGACGTCGTCGAAGCGATCTGCGATCACTCGGGAATCGAGGCGATCTCATTCGTCGGCTCGACAAAAGTGGCGAAGCTCGTCTACCGCCGCGGCACCGCAAACCTGAAGCGCGTCCTCGCCCTGGGCGGCGCAAAGAATCATCTCATCGTGATGCCCGATGCCGACACCGAGATGGCGTCATCGAACATCGTCGCGTCGATGTCGGGCTGCGCAGGACAGCGGTGCATGGCCGCGTCCGTGATGGTCGCGGTGTCGAACACCGATCACATCATCAGTCGGATGATCGATCACGCGAAGTCGGTCGTCCCCGGCAAGACGCTTGGCCCGGTCATCTCGGCGGAAGCGAAGAAGCGCATCGAGGGATACATCGCCGAGGCGCAGGAGAAAGGCGCAAAGATTCTCGTGGACGGTCGCAATCCGGATGTGCCCGGCAAGGAAAACGGGTTCTGGGTGGGGCCGACCATCATCGATCACGTGACGCCCGACATGCGCATCGCGCAGGAGGAAGTCTTCGGGCCGGTGCTGGTAATCATCCGGTCGAAGAACGTCGACGATGCACTCGCAATCGAGAACTCATCGCCCTATGGAAATGCGGCGTCAGTATTCACAGAAAGTGGAGCGACTGCCCGCTACGTAATGGAGCGTGCGAGCGCCGGAATGGTCGGCGTGAACGTCGGTGTTCCCGTTCCGAGAGAGCCGTTCTCGTTCGGCGGATGGAACGAGTCGCGATTCGGTGTCGGCGACATCACAGGCCGCGGCTCGATCGAGTTCTGGACGAAGTCGAAGAAGATGACCACGAAGTGGAATCGCGAGCACGGCACGAACTGGATGAGTTAAACGCCTTAAGCATTGCGCGTTGCGCACCAATCGGAGGAAGAAATGGCTGTTGATACTTCGGTAAAATTCACGGGCATTCAATTCGAGAATCCGTTCCTGCTTTCGTCGGCTCCGCCGACTGAGAGCGAGAGCAACATCATGCGCGCCTTCGACGCCGGATGGGGCGGAGTCGTGACCAAGACGATTGGCCTTCATCCGGTCGTGAACGTCTACGGCGCAAAAGCGAAGTTCATGCGCACATCCACCGAGAACGCGCATGTCTCGATGAAGAAGCGCGACAATGCGGCGCTGCATTCGTCGTGGAACTGGGAGCTCATCTCCGACAAGCCGATGGACTGGTGGGAGCCGCGCATTCGCCGAATCAAGGAGGCGCATCCCGGAAAGGTTCTCATCGTTTCCATCATGGCCGGCTCCGGAAACGACAAGGAGCTGGGCAACTGGCAGCTGCTCGCCGAGCGGTCTCAGGAAGCAGGTGCCGACGGACTCGAGCTCAACTTCTCCTGCCCGCACATGGACAGGAAGGACATGGGCTCCAACATCGGCAAGGACAAGGTTCTGTGCTCGACGGTCACTGAAGCGGTGAAGGAAGTGGCCAAGGTACCCGTGTGGTGCAAGCTCACTCCGGCGACGGCGAACATCGTCGAGGAAGCGGGCGCATGCTTCATCGGGGGCGCCGATGCGATCGTGTCATCGAACACTTTCCCTTCACTCCCGCTAATCGACGCCGAGACGCTCGAGTTCGAGATCAACGTCGATGGATACGTGTCGAGCGGCGGGCTCGGGGGGCCGGCGATTCTCCCGATGGCGCTCGCGAAAATGGCGCAGCTCACGCAGGCGTTCCCGGACAAGAGCTTCTCCGGAATCGGTGGCATCTCCGACATGGCGCAGGCCGCGAGCTACTTCGCGCTCGGATGCGGCACAGTACAGGTCTGCACCGCGGCAATGCTCGATCACGCCATCGGTCCGAACGTCATCAAGCGGCTCAACGAGGGGTTCAAGACATTCCTCGAGAAGCACAATTTCAGCAACCTCGAAGATTTCCGCGGTTCACGCCGCGATCGCGTCGTTCTCCAGTCGCAGATCCGCAGGCCCAGTGATTCTGATTATGCGGGAGGCTACGAGCCCGTCGAGGGTTACGCAGCTCCGGCGGAAGGTGAGACAGCTCAGGCGACAGCGTAATGGCAGCTACGGCTGAGCGTGTAGCGAGCAGCGCGCAGCGCGCCGCTGCTGTTTCAATGCCTGCGTGCGACCATAAGCCGCGGCCGTACGACGGACCATCGCGCGCCGAAGTCCTCGCGATGCGCAAGCAGTTCGCTAATCCGGCGATCTTCACGATCTACAAGGATCCGATCATGATCGTCGAAGGCCACATGCAGTGGCTGTTCGATGAGACTGGTCGGCGCTATCTCGACATGCTGGCCGGAATCGTCACGGTTTCCTGTGGGCACTGCCATCCCAGGGTGACGAAGGCGATTCACGACCAGGTCGACACGCTTCAGCATGCGACGACGATCTACCTGCATCCGGGCATGGCGGCGCTGGCGAAGAAGCTCGCATCCAAGATGCCGCCCGGTCTCGACGTTACGTACTTCGTGAACTCCGGCAGCGAAGCGAACGACCTCGCGATCCAGATAGCGCGAACCTATACCGGCAACAGCGACGTCATTGCGCTGAGAAACGCATATCACGGGGCGTCACCATTCGCGAATACGCTCACGTCGCACAGCACGTGGAAGTATCCGGTAAATCCGAGCGGTGGAATTCATCACGCCATCAATCCCGACCCCTATCGTTCGCCTTTCTCCGGCACGCCGGAGGAGATCGCGAGCAAGAGCGCGGCCGACATCAGGGAGCTCATTCGCTTCTCGACGCCCGGCAAGGTGGCTGCGTTCATCGCGGAGCCGATCCAGGGCGTGGGCGGGACGACACATGGGGCGAAGAATTATCTGCGCGAAGCCTACGCAGTCGTTCGCGAGCACGGCGGATTGTGCATCGCCGATGAGGTCCAGACCGGCTTCGGCAGGACCGGCGATCATTATTGGGGGTTCCAGAACTGGGATGTCGTCCCCGACATCGTCGTGATGGCAAAAGGTATCGGCAACGGTGTTCCCCTTGCCGCTGTCACCACGCGATCAGAAATCGCGCAGTCGCTCACGAACCGGATTCACTTCAACACGTTCGGCGGCAATCCCGTCTGCATGGCCGCCGGCTCGGCGGTGCTCGATGTGATCGACGAAGAAGGCTTGCAGGAGAATTCGCGCGTCGTCGGCGCACGGTTGAAGGCCGGTCTCAAGAAGCTGATGAGCGACCACAAGCTCGTCGGCGACGTACGCGGAATGGGATTGATGCTCGGCATGGAGCTCGTCCGTGACCGTGCGACGAAGGAGCCCGCGAAGGCCGAGACTCTCCAGCTTCTCGAGGCGACGCGGGAGATGGGAGTGCTTGTCGGAAAGGGCGGAATCGACGGCAGTGTGATCCGGATCAAGCCGCCGATGTGCATCACCGCCGAGGATGCGGATTTCGCGGTCGAAGTGCTGCATCAAGGGCTGAGTTCTATCTCATGAATACAGGACTCAGTAGTTCTCAATAGAGGAAGAAAGAATTGAGATTCGATACGATCGTAAAGGGCGGCAACGTAGTCACCCCCCTCGGCACCAGCGTCACCGACATCGGCATTACGGGCGAGAAGATTGCCGCTATCGGGCCCGATCTCGAAGCCGGAGCCGGCACGAGAGTCATCGACGCGAAGGGGCACCACGTGATTCCGGGCGTGCTCGACGTCCACGTCCACCTCGAGCTCCCGTTCATGGGAGCGGTGTCCGCGGATGACTATCGAACCGGCACGAGAGCCGGGGCGCGCGGCGGAGTCACTACGCTGATCGACTTCGCAATACCATACGCCGGCGATTCACTGGGCGACGCTGCCGACAAGTGGATGAAGCGCGCGGAAGGAAAGGCGATGATCGACTACACCTTCCACATCTGCATCACGCGCTACAACGAGCACAAGGACCAGATCAAAGGGATGGTGGACCGGGGGTTCACCACCTTCAAGGAATTCATGATCTACGAGTCCGAAGGCTGGCAGTCCGACGACCGCGCGCTGTTCGGCACGCTCGAGAAGATGAAGGAATACGGCACGATGCTGCTCGTGCACGCGGAGTCATCGCGTGTACTCGACGAGCTTATCGAGCGCCATCATACGCCCGAGCTGATGAAGCAGTATGGCGCGCGGCTGCATCGCATGACGCGGCCGAATTTCATCGAGTCGGAAGCGATCCAGCGTGTGATTACATGGAGCGAGGTGACGGGCGGTCAGCTGTACATCGTGCACATGTCCACGGCGCAGGGCACGGACCTGGTGAAAGCGGCGCAGGCGCGAGGCGTGCCTGTGCTTGCTGAAACGTGCGCACAGTATTTAGTCCTCGACGATTCGATGTTCGACCGCGAGGATGGCCATCTCTTCGCCTGCTGCCCGCAGATCAAGACGCCGAAAGATATCGAGCGTCTGTGGAAGGGACTCAAGGACGGAGAGGTCTCAGTAGTCTCGACGGACACCTGCACGTTCACCCGCGAGCAGAAAGCGATGTGGAACGGCGACTGGACGAAGATCCCGATGGGGCTCCCGGGACTCGAGACTCTGCTGCCTGTCACCTACACGCATGGAGTGCTGAAGAACCGGATTTCCCTCGAGGAAATGACGATGAAGCTCAGCACGAACCCGGCGAAGATCATGGGACTGTATCCGCGGAAGGGGGCAATCGAAGTCGGCGCCGACGCCGACATTGCCGTCATTCATCCTGACAGGACCATCAAGGTCGACTGCGAGACCATGGAAACGAACGCCGACTGGTCACCGTACCAGGGATGGGATCTCGCCGGCTTCTCGCGCACGACACTTTCGCGCGGCGACGTTATCGTCGAGGATTACCGCGTCGTCGGCGAAGAGGGACGGGGAAAATGGCTCCCGCGAGTGTCCGCCGGGCTGCAGTGAGTCGTCAGTAGGTAGAACGCGAGGGATGGAGCAAGATTGGATTCGTCGGTGAGAGGCATGTCACTCGAGCGCAAGCTGCCACTGCTGATGACAGTGGTGCTTCTCATCGTCCTCGTCGCCGGTGTTCTCGTGCTCGACCGCGAAGTGACTCGCGCAAACGAAGTCGTGGCAGCGAATAAGGTCAAGGAGACCGCAGATCAGATTGCGCGGCTGATCTCGAGCAACGGCCGCAATTTCGCCGCCCTGGCGCGTCCTCTCGCCCGCGACAATGCCATCCTGAAGGTGCTGCGCTCTCCATCGCCAACCTGGCGGGAATTGCGCGCTGCGCAGCGGGTTCTCGCCGGTCTCCAGACCCGCCCGCTTCCGGCTGACTCCGGTATCCTGTCGGAGCTGCGTTCCGCCACCGGCCGCGTGCTGGTGCAGAGCGGCGATACGACAACTCACCGTGACAGACCCGCCGTAGCCGCCGTGTCTACGAGCGCTGATTCCGTCTCGATCGGAGCGTTTTACCCGTCGGGAGGACGCGTCTTCTACTGGTCGACGGTGCCCATCATGGAAAGAGGCCGGCGGATTGGAGTCTTTGCCCAGCGTCGCCGGCTCAACTCGCAACCCGAAACCGAGCGTGTAATCAGCAACCTGTCCGGCCAGACGCACATAATCCTGCTGCACAACAAGGACGGATCTTTCTGGACCACACTTGGCGGGCGTGCGATATCGCCGCCGCGGGATCTTGATTCAGCGCGCGGCTTCCCGACCTTCAACCATCCTAACGTCGTTCCGGGCGATCGCGTAGTCATGTACAGCAGGCCGGCGCCTGGAACACCGTGGGCCGTCGCATTGGAGTATCCAGTCTCGAAGCTGCGAGCTGGTCCAAGTCAGATCGTCACCCGGTTCAAGCTCATCAGTGGAATCTTCCTCGTGTTCGGAGCGCTCGCGCTGTGGCTCATCAGCCGCCGCCTCACGCGCCCGCTCGTGCGGATGACAGAGGCCGCTGAAGCAATGGCGCGAGGCGATTTCTCACACCGCGTTCCCGAAGGCGGCGACCTCGAGATAGCGCGCCTCGGAGCGAGCTTCAACAGAATGGCGACAGAAGTCGAGGCGGCCAACAAGAAGCTGCTCGACGCCGCCGACGCCGCGGAGAAAGCGCAGGTCGTCGCCGAAGACGCAAATGCAGCGAAGGCCAACTTCCTCGCCGCAATGAGTCACGAGCTCCGCACTCCGCTCAACGCGATCGCCGGATATGTCGAGCTGCTCGAGATGGGCTTGAGGGGCCCCCTCACCAACGAGCAGCAGACGGACCTCGCACGCATCAAGCGGAGCCAGCAATACCTCCTCGGTCTCATCGAGCAGGTGCTCGTCTTCACTCAGCTCGAGGCCCACCAGGTTGCGATCCATCTGGAAGACGTGTGGCTCGACGAAGTGCTGCGCGACGCCGAGACGATGGTGCGCCCGCAGATCAGCGCGAAGGGTATCGAGTATTCCTATCTCTCTGCCGACCCGAACCTGATGGTGAGAGCAGACCGCGAGAAGACTCAGCAGATCGTTCTCAACCTCATCACGAACGGCGCGAAGTACACCAATCCCGGCGGGCGCGTCACCGTATCGTCGGAAGGCCGCAACGGCAGCGTCCACGTGAGCGTGAGCGATACTGGACCCGGGATTCCGGAGAAGATGCTGACCCACATCTTCGAGCCGTTCGTTCAGCTAGACCGCCGTCTCAATCAGCCAAGAGAGGGTGTCGGCCTCGGTCTCACCATCAGCAGAGACCTGGCGCGGGCCATGGGCGGGGATCTCGTTGTAGACAGCACCCTGGGCGTCGGGTCTACATTTACGCTCGTGCTCCCGAGAAGATAGCGCTCCAGCAATCCCAACAATCCGAGGACCAATGCAAGCGACCGAAGAGCTCGACAGGGAGTTGTCCGGCAGTCCTCTCTGGAATCCGGATCTTGCGCCGACGCCTCCGTCGCGGCGCACATGGACGACGTACAACATCGCTGCGCTGTGGATCGGAATGGCTGTCGTGATCACGACCTATACGCTCGCGTCGGGCCTCATGCAGCAGGGCATGACATGGTTCCAGGCCCTGATGACGATTCTCCTCGGCAACGTGATCGTCCTCCTGCCGATGATTCTCAACGCACATGCGGGCACGAAGTACGGGATCTCGTTCCCCGTCCTGTGCCGCGCGAGCTTCGGCGTGAAGGGAGCCAACGTTGCGGCAATTCTCCGCGCAATCGTGGCGTGCGGATGGTTCGGGATTCAGACCTGGATCGGCGGGCTCGCACTCGACGCACTGATCAAGGCGCTGTGGCCGGGATGGGCCGACATCGGATTGTCGACCGCGATCTCGTTCGGCATTTTCTGGCTGATCCAGGTCTACATCATTCTCAAGGGAACAGAGGGGATCAAGGTTCTCGAGAGCTGGTCCGCACCGCTGCTCCTGCTCGGCGGACTCATCCTGCTGGTGTGGGCTGTCCGAAATGGTGGCGGCCTCGGCAACATTCTTCGCGGTTCGGCAAAGCTTCAGCAGGGATCGACTCCATTCTGGGTTCTCTTCCCCGCCGCGCTGACTGCGAACGTCGGTTACTGGGCCACGCTCTCGCTGAACATTCCGGATTTCACGCGGTATGCGAAAAGCCAGCGCTCACAGGCTCTTGGACAGGCGCTTGGACTTCCGGGAACGATGGCGCTGTTCGCATTCATCGGAGTCGCGGTTACGAGCGCCACTATCGTCATATTCGGGAAAGCGATCTGGGATCCGGTCGAGCTCATCAGTCTCATTGGAACGCCCATCGTCATAGTGTTCGGCGCGCTCGTCATTCTCGCCGCTCAGCTCACGACGAACATGGCCGCCAACGTTGTGTCGCCGGCAAATGATTTTTCCAATCTGAGCCCGCGCCGGATCAGCTATGTCACCGGAGGCCTCATCACGGCCGTCATCGGCATTCTCATGATGCCGTGGAAGCTTTACTCGGACGCGGCGGCGTACATCTTCACGTGGCTGATCGGGTACTCGAGCCTGATGGGAGCGCTCGGCGGAATTCTCATCGCCGACTACTGGATCGTGAAGGGACAGAATCTGGATCTGAAGGACCTGTTCTCGCTCGAGGGCAGATACACGTATTCGAACGGCTACAACTGGCGGGCGATCGCGGCGCTGGTATTTGCAGTTCTGCCCGTCGTTCCAGGATTCCTCAGGGCCGCCACGACTCCCGGGGGACAGGTGGCGGATCCCGGTTTCCTGGACAGGTTGTACACCTACGCGTGGTTCGTCACGTTTTTCCTGAGCTTTGTGCTCTACCTTATTCTGATGCGGGGGACGGCGCGTGAAAGCGCCGGGAGCCCGGCGTGGAATCATCCAATCACCGAGAGCTGAAATCGAAATGTCGAAAGTCGTGAAGTGCGGCCTCATCCAGGCTACTCATGCCTGCAGTACGGATGAGCCGCTGGAGACTATCAGGGAAGCGAACCTCGCCAAGCACATTCCGATAATCGAGCGCGCCGCGGGCGAAGGTGTGCAGATCATCTGCATGCAGGAGATTTTCACGGGTCCCTACTTCTGCGCCGAGCAAACGACTCGCTGGTACGATTCGACGGAGCAGATCCCCGACGGCCCGACGACAAAGCTCATGCAGGAGCTGGCGAAAAAGCACAGCATGGTGATAGTCGTGCCGATCTACGAGGAAGAGTCACCTGGCGTCTACTACAACACCGCCGCCGTGATCGACGCGGACGGCACGTACCTCGGCAAGTATCGAAAGAATCACATCCCGCATGTCGCGCCCGGCTTCTGGGAAAAGTTCTACTTCAAGCCCGGCAATCTCGGGTATCCCGTGTTCGACACCGCGTATGCGAAGGTCGGCGTCTACATCTGCTACGACCGGCATTTCCCCGAGGGAGCGCGAGCGCTCGGCTTGAACGGTGCGGAGATAGTCTTCAATCCGTCCGCTACTGTCGCCGGATTGTCGGAGTACCTCTGGAAGCTCGAGCAGCCGGCGCACGCGGTCGCCAACGCTTATTTCGTCGGTGCGATCAACCGCGTCGGGCATGAGCAGCCGTGGGACATCGGGGAGTTCTACGGGCAGAGCTACTTCTGCGATCCGCGCGGACAGTTTCTCGCCACGGCATCGCGCGACAAGACCGAGCTCATCACTGCGGAGCTCGACTTCGACAAGATCCGCGAAGTGAGAAATACCTGGCAGTTCTTCCGCGACAGGCGTCCCGAGACATACGAAGAGCTGGTCGAGCTGTGAGCGATATCCCGACTTTCGACGAGTATCAGGAGCTCGCCCTTCGCACGGCATCGCCGCAAAGCCTGACGGACTCCGGCACTACGCTGAACGCTGCGGCCCTCGGTCTGAACGGAGAGGCGGGCGAGATCGCGGACCACGTGAAGAAGATCATGTATCACGGGCATCCGCTCGACGACGCCACGAGAGACAAGATCGCCAAGGAGATAGGCGACATCCTGTGGTATTGCGCGATGGGTGCTCGCGGAATCGGCGTCGGGCTCGGTGAGATTGCACGCATGAACGTCGAGAAGCTGAAGAAACGGTATCCCGACGGATTCAGCACGGACCGCAGCCTGAACCGCCCTCACGGCTGATCGGATTAACCGCAGATTAACAAAACGTTAGCGGGCGTAACTGGAACCGATTACGTGTTGATGAAGTTGCATTGATGCTTATGGCGCTCCTCGCCGGTCTTGCAGATCGTGGAGAAAAATCGAGGAGGGCCAATGCTCAACACGCTCATCGAGTCGCGCTCCGCTTACGAGAGAAGTGAAGTCGCTACGGCTGCCAGCGCCGGAATTCACATCATGCTGATAGTCGTCGCGGCGTACATGACGGTCGCATCGCACCCTGATGTGGCCGAGCCTCACCCGCCACGGATTCACTACACGCCGATCAGGCCTGTGATCAACCCCGATCGGCCGACTAATCGGGCCTCCGGATCTCGTGCAGGTGCGACGGCGGCTTCCCTTCCGGCGTCCGTGAACGTGAACATCTCTCCTTCCGTGCCCGCAGTGGAGCTGACGCTTGGTGCTGTTCACGGCTCGGATCCAACCGCCTTCCACACGGGGCCATACGCCGACGCGGGACAATTCGTGCCCAGTCGCCAAGTCAGGATCGATGCCTATCAGCCTCACGAGGTGGACACGCCGGTCTCGGCGATAGCGGGATCGGGCGTCCCTCGTTATCCCGCGAATCTTCGAGCGGCGGGAATTGAGGGACAGGTCATTGCGCAATTCGTGGTGGACGCGCGCGGGCGCGCCGAGCGCGAATCAGTGCGCATCATATCCGCCACCAACGACCTATTCGCGGAATCGGTGAGGACTGCTCTCGGAACGATGAGGTTCGTCCCGGCAAGGCTCGGAGGGAGAACCGTTCCTCAGCTCGTTCAGCAGCTCTTTGTCTTCAGGCTGGACCGCTGACGAACTCCCTCGCTGCGGTAATCACGGAATGGCGGACTTCCTCGATCGTGCCGGGAATCAGTGCGCCCGATGCACGCGCATGCCCACCGCCACCGAATTTCCGCGCGAACTCGTTCACGTTCACGTCTCCGGTGCTGCGGAATGACACCTTGATCTTCCCGTGGCCCAGGTCGCGAAAGAAAATCGCCATCTTCGTCCCGCCAACTGAGCGAGGGTGCTCCGCGAGTCCCTCGAGATCCTCGGACTTGAGGCCGTATTCTTCCGCAGCCCCGGCGGCGACTGAGATCCATGAGATCCCGTAAGCCGGATCGACCTCGAGAGTTGCGAGCGCGTCGCGCAGCAGGTGCAGCCGGCCGATCGGATGTGAGGCATAGAGCCGCCGATACATCTCCTCCGGCTCGACACCGGCCGCCAGCAGCTGTGATGCGATGGCGAGACAGCGCGCGGTGGTATTGGCGAACCTGAAGCCGCCCGTATCCGTCAGAATTGCGACATAGAGCCCAACGGCTATCTGGGGCGTGATCTCCTGGCCGAGGACCGCTGCGACGTCGTAGATGAGCTCGCCCGTCGCGCAGGCCGACGTATCGCTCAGGATCTCGCTGCTCGGCGGCTCGTCACTCGCAATGTGGTGATCGATTACGAGCTTCGGCACCTTCAGTGTGCGCACTGTGTCGGCGAGTGAGCCGAGCCGCTTGACGTCGCTGATGTCGAGCACGATGAGGAGATCTGCCTTTCGAAGCGCGGCCGATCCCTCCGGCGACGCGTCGACGACCTGACTGTCGAGAAGAAACTCGTATGTCTCGGGCCACGGCGTGGGGTTCACGATCTTCACGTTCATCCCCCGCGCGGTCAGAATTCGCGCGAGCGCGGCCTCCGATCCACATCCGTCGCCGTCGGCGTTGATGTGGGTGGACAGAACGACAGAGCGTCCCGCGCGGAACTCACGCGCGAGACGCTCGATCGCTTCCTTTCGGTTATTCGATACGGTTAGGAGATCAACCACTCGCTGCGTTTGAACCAATGCGGGAATGCGACTTCCCGTAGAGGAAGTAGATAAGGAGTCCGATCGCCAGCCAGACGATGAGACGAATCCACGTATCGCCGGGGAGGCTGTACATCATGTAGCCGCAGATCGCGATCGCGAGGATCGGCACGATCGGAACGAGCGGAGTGCGGAACGGACGCGGGATCTCCGGGCTCTTGCTGCGCAGCACGATGATGCCTGCCGATACGATGACGAAGGCGAGGAGCGTTCCGATGGATACGAGCTCTCCGAGCAGTCCGATCGGGAACAGACCGGCGACGGTCGCGGCTACTGCACCGGTGAGAATTGTCGTGATGTACGGCGTGCGGAACTTCGGATGCACTTTCGCAAACACCGGCGGCAGAAGTCCGTCGCGCGACATCGAGTAGAAAATTCGCGGCTGCGCCATGAGCATCACGAGCACCACCGATGCAAGACCGGCGATCGCGCCGATGTTGATGATCGGCTTGAGCCATGCGAGAGCAGGGCCGGCGGCGTCGATCGCCACGAACACCGGATGCGGGACGTTCAGGTTCTGGTAGCTCGTGAGGCCCGTCATGACGAGCGACATCAGAATGTAGAGAACCGTACATATCGCCAGTGATCCGAGAATGCCGATCGGCATGTCGCGCTGCGGATTCTTCGCTTCCTGTGCAGCCGTGGATACGGCGTCGAATCCGATGTATGCGAAGAAGATGACTGCAGCGCCGCGAACGATACCCGTCCATCCGAACTGCCCGAACGTTCCGGTATTCTCGGGAACGAAGGGGTGCCAGTTGTCGGAGTTGACGTACATGAAACCGAAGCCGATCACGAGGAGCACGATCGCCATCTTCACGATGACGATGAGGTTGTTGAACCGGGCCGACTCCTTGATGCCGAGAACGAGGAGAAAGGTCATCAATCCGACAAGTATCATCGCCGGGAGATTGATGATTCCGCTGGTGACTGCGTACCGGGTGGTGTCGCACACCGAGCCGGCGGCAACTCTGATCACTTCATTGGTGGACGGGTCATAGCAGATCTGCGACGCGACGAGATTGTGCGTGCCCTCGACGCTCAGCGGGGCGCCCGTGTACTGCACCGGCAGGCGGAAGCCCAGCTCGTTCATGAAGGCGGAGAAATATCCCGACCAGCCCACCGCCACCGTCGCAGCACCGAAGAGATACTCGAGGATGAGGTCCCATCCGATGATCCAGGCGACGAGCTCGCCGAGCGTAGCATACCCGTAGGTATACGCGCTGCCGGCGATCGGAATCATCGCCGCGAACTCCGCGTAACAGAGCCCTGCGAAAAGACACCCGAGTCCGGCGAGTATGAACGAGTACACGATTGCCGGACCGGCATACTGTGCCGCCGCCGTTCCAGTGAGAACGAAGATTCCGGCGCCGATGATCGCGCCGATTCCAAGCGTCGTCAGGTTGAGCGCGCCGAGTGCGCGCTTCAGGGAATGTGCGCCTTCTTCCGCGCCCGCTTCGGCCTGCAGCAGAGCTATGCTTTTCTTGGACCAGATACCCATTCGAATTTCTCCGGAAACCCGCGGATGTAGGACAAACGACGAGCCGGCCGGCGTTCTTCAGGGCCTGCCTGGCGGCGGTTCACAAGTTTCGACTGCGGAAAGCGTGGGGAAGTTGTTGTCTCACGACAAGCGTTGTCAAGGAAAATTCGATCATCCCCGGGTCAGAATTCCCTTACAAATCAAACCGAGTAGTTCGGCGCCTCGCGAGTGATGACCACATCATGTGGATGCGACTCGCGCAGGCCGGCGGCAGTGATTCGGACGAACTGCGCGTCGTGCCGCAGTGCATCGATGTCGGCGCATCCCACGTATCCCATTCCGGCGCGAAGACCGCCGGTCATCTGAAAGATCACGTCACTCACGGGCCCCTTGTACGGAACTCGTCCCTCGATTCCCTCAGGCACAAGCTTCCGTGGCGACATCTCGCCCTCCTGGAAATATCTGTCCGCGCTTCCATCCTGCATCGCAGACATGCTTCCCATCCCGCGGATCATCTTGAAGCGCCTGCCCTCGAGCAGCAGCGACTCGCCCGGAGACTCCTCGGTCCCGGCGAGCATAGATCCCATCATGACACTCGATGCACCGGCGGCGATTGCCTTCACGATGTCGCCGGAATACTTGATACCACCGTCCGCGATGACAGGAATGTCGCCCGCTCCCTCGACCGCATCGAAGACCGCGGTCAGCTGCGGGACGCCGACGCCGGTGACGACGCGAGTGGTGCAGATCGACCCCGGGCCCACTCCAACCTTCACTGCATCGACCCCGCGCTCCACGAGGGCTGCCGCGCCCTCCCGCGTCGCGACATTGCCGGCGACGAGCTGCACTTCGGGAAATGCCTGACGCGCTTCCGCCGCTGCCTGCAGAACGCCATCGCTATGGCCATGCGCGGTATCGATCACCAGCACGTCGACCCCCGCGTCCACGAGCGCGCGCGCACGATCGCGGAAATTCGCCGCGCCGATAGCGGCGGCGACGCGAAGCCGGCCGAGCTCATCCTTGTTTGCGTTCGGAAACTCGCGTCGCTTGTGGATGTCACGCACGGTGATGAGCCCGCGAAGCTTTCCCGATTCGTCCACCACCGGAAGCTTCTCGATGCGATGCTTGCCGAGTATCCGCTCCGCCTCGTCGAGCGTCGTTCCAACGGGCGCCGTGACGACTTCCGCCGTCATCGCCTGACTCAGTGGCTGGTCGAGATTGCGCTCGAACTGGAGGTCACGATTCGTGAGAATTCCGACGAGCTCTCCCTCTCGATTGACGATCGGCACTCCGGAGATCCTGAACCGCGTCATCAGCGCGACCGCTTCGCGAACCGACGCTTCGGGGAGAAGCGTGATCGGATTCAGAATGATTCCGCTCTCCGAGCGCTTCACGCGATCCACTTCTGCGGCCTGGCGATCGATCGACATGTTCTTGTGAATCACGCCGATGCCGCCTGCACGGGCCATCGCCATCGCCATCTCCGACTCGGTCACCGTATCCATCGCGGCGGACGCGAACGGGACATTGAGCGGAATGTTTCGCGTGAATCGTGAGCGCGTGTCCACGTCGCGCGGAATGACGAGCGAATGACGCGGAGTGAGAAGGACATCATCGAACGTCAGCGCCATGTCCTGGCGAACCCTGTCGAGCCCGCGCGCCGACTCCTGGTCCTTGAAACGCGAAAGCCCGCTCCCGGCGTTTGCCGGCTGAGCGGGCCTCGAAGACGGACGAGTCGATGTTGCCATAGCTGAATGTAGAGTCGTCGCAGGGCTGCATCAAGGGCCGGCACTGCAGTTTAACCGCCGAGAGCGCCGAGGCCGCCGAGAACTACGGTTTTTTGTTTTCAA
>DASWQD010000420.1:0-2091 GCA_036398255.1 Gemmatimonadaceae bacterium
GATGGCACTCATGGAGCGGCAGCGCGAAGCGGCCGGATCGGATCCTGAACCGGCTCACTCCATCGCGGTCGTGATCGCCGAGCTGTCGCTCCGCGAGTGTGCATTGCTCGACGAGCTCTGGTCCGGATGAGGCAACCGGCACCGATGAGCTGAGCTTTCTGGAAACCCAGCTTGCGCGCCGGCTCGACTGGACGACGAGCGAGCTGATCGGCGACCGGGGTTAATGAAGTCCTGCAGGCATTGGATTGGTTTCTGGTGCCGAGCCTGGATGTTGCCCTCGAGGCTCACAGTGCGTATATATTTTGTAGATACTGCTCCGCAATAAAGAGGGAGAAAAAAGCGAATGGTCACTTCGATCCAGCGCTGGGGAAACAGCCTCGCCATCCGCATCCCCAAGCCGTTTGCCTCTCAGGCCGGACTGTCCGAGGATACCGACGTCGAGATCGTCCTGCAGGGCGACCGCATCGTCATCTCGCCGGCGAAAAAGCAGTGGAAGCTGGAGAAACTGCTCGCCGGCATCTCGCCCTCGAACAAGCATCGCGCGATTGAATGGGGTCGGCCGAGGGGCGGAGAATCCTGGTGAAATCCAGATCCTCGAGCCGGACTTATGTTCCGGCAAGGGGTCAGGCGGTCTGGCTCACCTTCGATCCGCAAGCCGGACACGAGCAATCAGGACGAAGGCCGGCAGTCGTCCTCTCGCCTCAGGAGTACAACCGCCGAACCGGGCTCGCAATCCTGTGTCCCGTTACAAGCCGGATCAAGGAGTATCCGTTCGAGGTTGTTCTCCCCGAGGGTACTGTTCTCCGCGGAGCAGTGCTCGCGGACCAGGTGCGCAGTCTCGATTGGCGCGCGCGAAAAGCTAAGCTCATCTGCGATCTCGAGCCGGCCACAGTCGACGAAATACTGGGCAAGCTCGAAACCCTGCTGTCGCGCTGAGAAGCCGGAAGCGCGAGGAGCAGACTCTGCCGATCCGAAAAGTTCACGAACTTCCGTGCGCGCAAATCTCGCTCACGAGATAGAATGAGTCATGAAAATGTTTGACCCCCATCTCAGGCGCCTCACACGGCTTTCGACGTTAGCTGCGCACACACTCGTAGCGCTGCTCGCAATCAGCTGTGCTCGCCATCCCTCGATACCAGCGCCGGCGCCAACAACGCATGCCTGGGTCTTTCCAACCGCGAGCTGGGATTCCATTGGCGATCCGCGCTCACTCGGCTGGTCACCAGCAGGGCTCGACAGCGTCAGAGACAAGCTCGCAACGCTTCCGTCCACCGGCTTCATGGCTGTCATCGGCGGACGAATTCTCATGAGCTACGGCGACACCGACACGGTGAGCTACATCGCGTCGGTCCGAAAGAGCGTGCTGTCGATGATGATTGGCAATTACGTGAAGCGTGGTACGGTCGATCTCGACAAATCACTCGCACAGCTTGGAATGGATGACCTTGGCGGTCTCACGGACCAGGAGAAGCAGGCGACAGTCAAGGATCTTCTCACTGCACGCTCCGGCGTTTTTCACGAAGCCTCGAACGGCGGCGACGACCTGGCGAGCGCACCTCCCCGCGGATCGCAACCGCACGGAAGGTATTACCTGTACAGCAACTGGGACTTCAACGCACTGGGCGCCGCCTTCGAGATCATGACGAAGCGCGACATTTACGACGCGCTCGAGAGCGACATCGCTCGCCCCATCGGCATGCAGGATTTCAATCGTGCGTCACATCGGAAAACCGGCGACTCGACGAAATCGCGCTACCTCGCATACCACATGAACTTTTCGACTCGCGACATGGCGCGGATCGGTTATCTGATGCTGCGCGGCGGACAGTGGGATGGACGGCAGGTCGTCCCTGCTGACTGGGTCTCGGAAAGCACGAGGCCATTCACGCGAGTCACCGACATGAATCCCATCCGCCGGCGCGAGGGACCGTTCGGGTACGGATACCTCTGGTGGGTCTGGGATGGACCGCATGCGTCGGGCGCCTACGCCGGCGCTTACACAGGGCTGGGCGCGATAGGTCAACACATCACCGTGATGCCAGCACTCGACCTTGTGGTGGCGCACAAGACGGTGCCGGGACAAGTGGATTC
>DASWQD010000421.1:0-6967 GCA_036398255.1 Gemmatimonadaceae bacterium
CCCGGAACTTCCGCCTGACCTCCAAGGTTTCCTTCTGTTCCCACCTCGCGAGCAACGCGAGTTACTTCTGATGCAAAGCTCGACAGCTGATCGACCATCGTATTGATCGTGTTCTTCAGCTCGAGTATCTCGCCCTTCACGTCCACCGTCATCTTTCGAGTCAGGTCGCCGCGCGCCACAGCGGTCGTGACGTCGGCGATGTTTCGCACCTGGCCGGTGAGGTTCGACGCCATGAAGTTCACGTTGTCCGTGAGATCCTTCCACGTACCGGCGACTCCCGGCACCTGCGCCTGCCCACCGAGACGGCCTTCCGTGCCTACTTCGCGAGCCACACGCGTCACTTCGCCCGCGAACACCGAGAGCGAGTCGACCATCGTATTGATGGTGTTCTTGAGCTCCAGGATTTCTCCCTGTACGTCGACCGTGATCTTGCGGGAGAGGTCTCCGCGCGAAATTGCCGTCGTCACGTCGGCGATGTTTCGAATCTGCGACGTGAGGTTCGACGCCATCGCGTTCACGTTGTCCGTGAGATCCTTCCACGTTCCTGCAACGCCCGGCACGCTGGCCTGACCACCGAGCTTTCCTTCGGTTCCCACTTCCTTCGCCACACGTGTCACTTCGTCGGCGAACGATGAAAGCTGGTCCACCATCGTGTTGATCGTGTTCTTCAGCTCGAGTGTCTCGCCGCGCGCTTCCACGGTGATCTTCCTCGACAGGTCTCCCTTTGCCACTGCTGTCGTCACGTCCGCGATGTTGCGCACCTGGCCCGTAAGGTTGGATGCCATCGCGTTCACGTTGTCGGTCAGGTCCTTCCACGTTCCACCGACGCCTGGCACGTTTGCCTGTCCACCGAGCTTTCCTTCAGTTCCCACTTCGCGCGCCACGCGCGTCACTTCGGCGGCGAATGCAGAGAGCTGATCGACCATGATGTTGATCGTGTTCTTCAGCTCGAGAATCTCTCCCCGCGCATCTGCCGTGATCTTTCTCGACAGATCTCCTCGCGCCACGGCCGTCGTGACGTCGGCGATGTTTCGCACCTGGCCCGTGAGGTTCGACGCCATGAAGTTCACGTTGTCCGTGAGGTCCTTCCACGTGCCTGCGACGTCCGGCACGTCTGCCTGGCCGCCGAGCAGTCCTTCCGTTCCTACCTCCTTCGCGACGCGCGTCACTTCGCCGGCGAAGATTCGAAGCGAGTCCACCATCGCGTTGATGGTTTCCTTGAGCTCGAGAATCTCGCCCTGCACGTCGACCGTGATCTTGCGTGAGAGGTCGCCCTTCGCGACTGCCGTCGTCACGTCGGCGATGTTTCGAATCTGGCCCGTGAGGTTCGAGGCCATCGCGTTCACGTTGTCCGTGAGGTCCTTCCACGTTCCACCGACACCAGGCACTTCCGCCTGACCGCCGAGCTTTCCTTCGGTTCCTACTTCGCGCGCCACGCGCGTTACTTCGGAGGCGAATCCGGAAAGCTGGTCCACCATCGTGTTGATCGTGTTCTTGAGCTCGAGCGTCTCACCCTTCGCTTCGACGGTGATCTTCCTCGAGAGGTCTCCCTTCGCGACGGCCGTCGTCACGTCCGCGATGTTTCGCACCTGGCTCGTCAGGTTTCCTGCGAGCGTGTTCTCGTTGTCGGTCAGATCCTTCCATGTTCCTGCGACGCCCGGCACGTTCGCCTGTCCGCCAAGTCGTCCGTCAGTTCCCACTTCGCGCGCAACGCGCGTTACTTCGGAAGCAAATGCAGAGAGCTGATCGACCATCGTGTTGATCGTGTTCTTGAGCTCGAGCACCTCGCCCTGCGCATCGGCCGTGATCTTCCTCGACAGGTCACCGCGCGCGACTGCCGTCGTCACGTCGGCGATGTTTCTCACCTGGCCCGTGAGGTTCGAGGCCATGAAGTTCACGTTGTCCGTCAGGTCCTTCCAGGTTCCTGCCACACCCGGCACGCTCGCCTGCCCACCGAGACGGCCTTCCGTGCCTACCTCGCGAGCCACACGCGTCACTTCAGAAGCAAAGGCCGAGAGCTGATCGACCATCGTATTCACCGTCGTACCGATTCGCAGGAACTCACCTTGAACCGACTTGCCGTCGATCTCGAGAACCATTTTCTGGTTGAGGTCGCCCTCGGCCACGGCGGTGAGCACACGCGCCACTTCGGTCGTCGGTGAAACGAGGTCGGTGATGAGCGCGTTGACCGAGCTCGTTATCGTCGCCCATCCTCCAGTCGCACGGCCGATCGACGCGCGCTCGTTCATCTGCCCTTCGCGTCCGATCGTCGTGCTTACCCGCACCGCCTCCGACGCGAGCCGCTCGTTACGCTCGGCGATTCCGTTGAAGGCCGATGCGATGTCGTCGAGCAGCGGATTTTCCGATCCGGCGAGCCGGACCGTGAAGTCGCCGTCGCGAAGATCGCGGAGCGCGGCGAGCAGGTCGGTCAGCTCGCGCTCGGTTCCGCCGTTTCCGTTGCTGCTGCCGTCGCGGCGTGCGCGGCCGCTCGATCCGTTGCGTCCCCGCCGGGTTTCATCCCCGGCCTTGCCCACGGCGCGCGATTGTCTACGCGATCGTGCTGGGGACGTGTCGCCTGGCTCCTGAGTATCGATTGTATCGCCGATTTCCACGGCCTTCTCCTGCGAAAGAATGTGCTCCTGCGCGCCCGGATAGGCGCAAACGGCTCGCCTGGTGCTCAATGGGCACCAGACCAGCCAAGCAGAGGTATTCTATTTCAAATCTGGGGCCGTGATTTTAACCGCTTCAGCGGGTGGTTGCCCGAGAGTTCAGGAAAGCAGGGACTCGAGCCAGCCCTTCCGGTTCATCCCTGCCGGACTGAGGCTCACCCGGTCGCCGGTTCGAACCAGCCCCTCTCTGAGAACTCTCGCGTAAACCCGGCTCCATCCCGGGTGAAGCCGATGCGATATCCGCATGAAATTCCGGTCCGTGAAGGAATCGCGGATCGTCTTGCAGGGGGTGGTATACGCGGTGATCTCGAGAAGCGCGTCGCCGACTTCGAGGATGCATTCCGGTGTCACGAGATCCCAGTCGAGACCGGCAACTGTGAGATTTTCCCCGGTGCTCCCGGTGCTTATCGGGTGTCCTTCCTCCTGAAGCGCGCGGATTCGCTCGAGCGAGAAAATGCAGACGGCGCGATCCGGTCCTCCATGATATTTCTTGTTCCGCTGATCGTCTCCGAACACCCCGAACTGCCCGAACAACGCCTCGGCCACGGGCAGCTTCGGAACGCCGCCGGCCGAGCAGTTGATCGAGAAGACCTGTCCAACTTCAGTGCTCAGGAATGCCGCCCCGCCACCAGGCGTACCGGAATGCCCCCGTTGGTCGTACGAAAGATCTCCCTGAGGTCGAGTCCGAGCTGGGCATCGAGCGCGCGGTCCGCCGAGAGGAGCGCGAGAACATATCCCGGCGCACGCTCCGCGAGAATCCTTCCGAGCCGGGAATAGAGATTTCTCAGCGGACCCGATTCACCGACGCGAAGGCCGTAGGGCGGATTCGAGACGATCCATCCAGTCTCGTCCGGAAACGAAATCTCCGAGACGGACTGCTTGCTGATATCGATGTCGCCCTCGACTCCGGCACGGGCCGCATTTGCTTTCGCCGCTTCAACGGCGCCTGCATCACGGTCCGACGCCAGGATCGGGCATGGAGCTTTTTCGAGCTGTGCCTCCCTCGCTCCGTCGATCATGCGCTGCCACGCGGCTGCATCGTGGTCGGGCCATTTCTCGAAGGCAAATCGTCTTCCGATTCCCGGTGCAATGCGCCGCGCCATCATCGCACCTTCGATTGCGATGGTGCCCGAACCACACATCGGGTCGATGAGCGGGGCCGAGGTGTTCCATTCGCTGCCGAGGAGCATTGCTGCCGCTAGAGTTTCTCTCAGCGGAGCTTTCGCTACCGCCTGACGATACCCGCGGCGATGCAGCAGGTCGCCGGACGAGTCCGCGCTGAGCGTACAGATATCGTTGGCTATCCGAACAACGAACAGCTGGCCGTCGCTGGTCGTTTCGTCATCATCCGAATCTGCGGCCACCTTCGCGTCCACAGCACGAGCCGCCGCTTTGCCGAGTCGCTCGGCGACTGCGTCCGAGTGATACAGTTTCGATTTGCGGCACGTGACGCGGAATCGGATGGCGGAGCCGCGGGAGATGAACTTCTCCCATTCGATTTTCTTCGCGCGGCGCTCGAGCTCGTGAAAGGAGCTCGCGTGGAACTCGTCCGCGCGCACCACGATGCGGCTCGCGACCCTGGACCAGAGGTTCGATTTCCACAGGTCTTCGCGATTACCGCGAAACTCGACGCCCCCGGGGACACTCTGGCCGACACGAATTCCGAGGCCCTTCAGCTCGACGGCAAGAATTCCTTCAAGCCCTGGCGCGGTAATTCCAAAGAAATTCATTCACAGGAATGTACGGATTGCTCTCTCATCGGTCTCACCGGTCTCACAAAATCATTCCCGCTAAATCGGCCATTGGGAGGAATGGGAATAATTCCTGCTAAGCGAAAACCCTGGTGACAACAACAATGCAGGTAGTAGACAAGGCTGAGGCTCGCACTCTGCTGCGTGATCGCTTCGGCCATGATGATTTCAGGCGCGGGCAATGGGAACCCATTGAAGCGCTGCTGGAAGGCCGTGACGCTCTGGTCGTCATGCCGACTGGCAGCGGCAAGTCTCTCATTTACCAGCTGGCCGCGCTCGCGACTCCCGGACTTACTGTAGTAGTGAGCCCGCTCATCGCCTTGATGAAGGATCAGAAGGACAAGCTCGAGGCGCAGGGAGTCGATGCTGTCGCGATGCACTCGCACCTCTCGACCGGTGAAACACGCGAGGCCCACCGGCAGATCGAAGCAGGCGAGGGAGAGCTTCTGTATCTCACGCCGGAGCGATTCAAGGATCGCGATTTCTTCGAGCGGCTTCTTACGAGAACGGTGAGTCTCTTCGTGATCGACGAGGCTCATTGCGTGAGCCAGTGGGGGCACGACTTCCGGCCCGATTATCTCGGCCTCGGCTCGATCGCAAAACGGCTGGGAAGACCACCGATACTGGCACTCACGGCGACTGCGACGCAGGAAGTGCAGGACGACATCGTCCGCCAGCTCGGAATGCGGGATCCGCACGTCACCATCACGGGCTTTGCGCGCCCGAATCTTCGTTTCGAAGTGCGCCGAACGGTGAACGACGGAATCAAGGACACCATCGTCGAGCAGATCCTTAACGAGACGCCGGGTTCCGGCGTGATCTACGTCGCGACGGTGAAGGAGTCGGAGAGACTGTACGAGCAGCTCTCGGAGCGCGGGTACTCGGTCGGGCTCTATCATGGAAAGCGGCCGGCTGCCGATCGCAAGCAGGTGCAGGACGCATTCATGAACAACGACATCAAGGCGATCATCGCCACGAATGCGTTCGGCCTCGGCATCGACAAGCAGGACATCCGGTTCGTGGTGCATTACCACTTTCCCGGCTCGATCGAGTCGTACTATCAGGAAGCTGGTCGCGCAGGACGCGATGGGCTTCCTGCGACGTGCACCATGCTCTACCGCGTCGAGGACCGCCGCATCCAGTCCTACTTCCTGGGCGGCAAGTATCCCGAGGTGCAGGAGGCGGCGAAAGTCGCGATCGCTCTCGAGAAGTATCCGATCGACCAGCCTGTCCTGCTCTCCGACATCACCGAGATCACCGAGGTTCCGCAGCGAAAAGCGAAGATCGTGTTCGCGCTGCTCAAGCGTCACGGTCTCGTGCGCGAGCATCGCGGCGGCCGCTGGCAGCGACTTCAGGGAAATCTTACGTCATGCGACCTCAGCCACGACCTCACGGATTACGAGGAGCGTCGTGCGGCTGACCAGCAGAAGCTTCGCACGATGGTCGACTTCTGCCAGACCGCTGATTGCCGGACGAAGTTCATCCTCGAGCACTTCGGTGAGGAAGTCTCGTCCGACTGGACGTGCGGGAATTGCGATGCGTGCGACGCGAGAGTGATCTGGGAATCGGGCGAGATGAGGATCGCATGATAGCTACGAGCTACGGGCTACTAGCTACCAGCCGCTCGTAGCTCGTCGCTCGTCGCTACATCAGTCTCGCGCTCACCTTCAGATCAACATTCCCATGGAATGTCTTCGAGACCGGGCAGGTCTGAACCGTTTGCTGAGCGATCTCCTGCAGCTTCGCCTGGTCGATTCCCGGCACCGATGCGACAACGTCGAGTGCGATCTCGGTGATCTTGAATCCGCCTTCCGGCACCGGCTTCACGGTACACGCTGCGAAGGACTCGACTGAAGTCGGCGGCGTTCCGTTCTTCTCGAGGTTTCCCGCGAACGCCATGCTGAAGCACGCAGCTTCGGCAGCGGCAAGCAGCTCTTCGGGATTCGATCCGACTCCTTCCTCGAAGCGGGAGCTGAAGTTGTACTGCCCGCTGATTGCCCCGCTTTCTCCCTTGAACGTTCCCTTTCCGGTCTTGAGACCGCCCTCCCACTTCGCGCTCGATCGACGAGTCGGCATTCCCTGCTCCTTGCTGTTGTTGTGCTCACGTGTGTGAAGCTGCAGATCAGCAAGAAATGCGCGACGACGCGCGAGGATTAGAAGGACCAGCCTCCGATGTGGGTGTACTTCGAATCGAAGAGATGGACGGCCACGAATTCTCCGCCCTTCCGATCAGGGTCATAGCCGGCGTACTCCGTTCCTATCCTGATCACATAGACCCGCGAAGGGGTATAGGCGAATTCGCTCAGCCTGCTGTATGCCTTCACTATCTCGCCGCAGGTTCTGGGATCGGTGACGACAGAGATCTGGGACTCTGCAACGACGGGGATGTGGAACACCCTGTCCCGCAGCACTACCCTGTCGGGGTCCTCCGTTTTCATCCAGGCCTTGAGGTCGGTGATGAGCGCCGCGCTCGTGTCGTTTGCCGCGCCGCATTCTGTGCTCTGGGCTCGGGCGCTCATTCCGGGGGCGGTGACAATCATCGCTCCC
>DASWQD010000422.1:0-2296 GCA_036398255.1 Gemmatimonadaceae bacterium
CCTTGTGGTCGGCCTCGTCGCGTTCCTGATGCCGCTCAAGTACAAGGCGGAGCTATCACTCACACCGGTGGTGAACAACAAGAGCAGCACTGCGCTCGGCGGATTCGCCGCACTCGCCGGCGCAAGCCTCAATACCGGATATCAGCTCACCCCGACTCGAATGGTCGAGCTGATAAAGTCGCGCACCGTGCTGGCAGGCGTTGGAATGTCGCGCATCACTCCCGGTAATCCTGAAACGGTGATCGACCGGCTGCTCGGCGAGAAATACACGCGGAATGACGAGGAGGAAGTCGAGAAAAAGCTCGAGCGCGTGCTCGGCGTCGGCGCCAACAAGGAGACGGGGACGATCTCCGTCTCGGTTCTCCATCGTGACAGCGCGCTGGCCCGCGTGATAGCTGCGCGAGTCGTCGACAGCGCCAGCCAGATCTTCGTGCGAACCTCGAAAGCGCAGGCGCAGCAGCTTCGCATCGCACAGGAAGGAAGGGTCGAGAGCGCCCGGCATGAGCTCGCGCAGGCCGAGGAGCGTCTTCGGCAGTTCCGATTCGCCAATCGCGCGACGCCTCCTTTTTCCGCCGCAGCAATCGACCTGCAGAGGCTGAATCGCGACATCCAGATGGCCGAGCAGGTCTATACCCAGGCGATCACGGACCAGCAGGCGGCTTATGCCCGCGAGCTGGAGGCAACGCCGACTGTCGTGGTGCAGGATCCGCTGCCGCCTATTCTCCCAAAGCTCAAGAAGGAAATCCCGATGAAGGTCGCAATAACGGGAGTAGTGAGTTTCGTGCTCATCTGCATTGCCGTTCTGCTGATCGATCTCACGAAGAGGCGTCTGTCACGACCGGATTCGGAATCCGACCGGTTCAGGAAAGCTGTCTCGACGCTGCCGCGACTAAGAAAGTCGTCCCCGTAATCCGTTCCACGCGACGGCCACATAACGCCGCGCCACATTGCCGCCGCTCTTGTTCCGCGTAATCCACGCGACCGCCGTCCGCACCCCGAAGACCGCCAGGAGACTCGCGCAGAAAATCGGATAGGTCGCTCGCGCCTTCCCCGTGCGGAAGAAGTACAGGGCGCCCTTGAGGTATTCGGGATAGAGATTCTGCGGGCCGTCGCGAACAGTCTGGCTGCCGTAATGGATCACGCTCGCTTCGGGATAGTAGACGACGCGCCAGCCCTGCTCGTGGAACCTTCGGTGCCATTCGGTCTCCTCGCCTCCGACGATCGCGACTTCCACCATTGGTCCCACCTGGCGAACAGCTTTCATTCTCATCGCGACGCACGCGCCGCGCAGCGTGTCCACATCGACGACCTGATCGTGCGCCCAGTATCGCGATGATCCTTCACGCGATCGGATCACCGGAGCAAGCCGCTTCACGATCGCATCGGTGACCTTCAGCTCCCTCAGCCCCGAGTGGGCGAGAAGAATCTGAGGCATTGACGGAAAGCCGTAGGTCGACGGCTGAAGCGAACCGTCGGGATTCAGGAGACGCGGACTCACCACGGCGACTCGAGCGTTTTCCGGCTTGTCCATGTACTCGGTGACCTTCCTGATCGCGTCGGGCAGGATCAGGAGATCGTCGTTCAGGAGCCACAGATATCGCGCGCGTGAAACGCGAAGGACGCGGTTGTGATTCGCCGCGAATCCCCGCTGCTCGCGGTTGTCGATGATGTTGGCTTCCGGAAATTCAGCGCGAAGCCGCGCCGGCAGGCTGCTGCCGCCGGCATTGCTCGTGATGGTCAGGCTCCACGTGTAGCGCGTGCCTTTCATGGTCGACGCGAGCGAGTCGATGCACGCAAACAGCATCTCTTCGTTCGAGCCGCTCACGATCGAGAATTCGATGTCCTTGTCTTCCTGCGATACCATTGCTTCCAACGCTGGCCCCCGATAGCCTACCTCACGCATGCACTCGGTCTCGATTCTAATCCCCTGCTATCAGGAACGGAACTTCATTCGTCCATGTCTCGAGTCCGTTCTTGCGTTCGAGCTGCCTGAAGGAGCCGAGATCGAGGTTCTGGTTCTCGATGGAATGTCGGACGATGGAACTCGCGACATAGTGCGTGAGATCTCTGCGTCCGACGATCGTGTGCGCCTCGTGGACAATCCGCGGCGAACGCAATCCGCGGCGCTCAATCTCGGGATTCCCATGGCGAGGGGCGAATACATCATGCGGCTCGATGCGCATTCGGTGTATCCCGCCAACTACCTCGCTCTCACGCTCGAGACCGCGCTTCGCACGGGTGCAGACAACACCGGCGGTGCTGTCGCGACCCTCAGACGCGGCGAAGGTTACCAGTC
>DASWQD010000423.1:0-1804 GCA_036398255.1 Gemmatimonadaceae bacterium
TGTCGGCTCACCGAAAAGTCCAGACTTTCGGCTTTCCAGTCACAGCGCCAACGATGCGCATGGGTTGAGTCGCGCTGCCGTTGTTGATGTCGCCGGGACCATCGTACTGGTTCGCACCGCAGAAGCGGTTGAGCTGCGTTATGTGGGTTGCGCCACTGAAGACAGCCATCGGACACCTTCCCCCACCGCCCGTAACCACGACGTCAGGTTGTGCACGATCATTCAGTCCGCGCCCAAAGCCGGAGCCTGTGCCCAGGTCGCTGTAGTGTATCTCTCCGCCTGCGGCACGCCACAGGTGCGAAGCGATGTCACCGTTTCCACGGTTGAGAGTACCCAATATGTCGCCGGCTTCATTGATCGCGACTGCGCCGCCGTTCATACCCGCTCCATTGGGATACGTTGAGAGCAGGGTAGGATTGCTCCACGGACCCGAGGGGCTCAGCGCAGTCCATTTCGCCGCGGTTTGCTGTCCGTACGGGTAACCCACGATTGTGCCGGCCCCATTGATCGCGCGAAGCGGTGCGAACTCGGGGCAATACATCGGACCGGTGTTGGGATCGAGCGAGTGCGGCACATCCTGCGGCAGCCACGTTCCGGCATTCGGAATCCACGCTGTTCCCTGGAAACCGTTTGCGGTGAGACGCGCCCCGACGATCACTCCCGCATTGTTGATTCCGATCGCGCAACCGGGTCCCAGGTCTACCGCTGCTCCATTCGGCAGCCATGCCGTCGCTCGATAGCCCGACATCCCGACGATGATGTTCGACTCGTTGATGCCATGTGCGATGGCATTCACGCTCGCTGCTGCGGCGAGCTTCGTGACCACCCACTTTCCACCCACGAGATTCCAGCGGACTGGATATGACGTTCCGTTCCGGTCGGCGGTGCGGTCGGTGGTCATTCCGACAATCACGCCCTGGTCGTTGATCGCGATTCCCGCGCCCTTCACTCCGCCGAGTGTCGGCAGGTCCGCTTCATCGAGGGTGACCTCGAACGTCTCGGTTCCAATACCCGGCTTTCCACTTCCGGTCACTACGATCACGTCGTAGAGCGTCAGATCAGCATCCTCGGCGACAGTGATGTTCGCTACGACCTCACCGGTGCTGACATATCGCGTGGAGTTGACTGCAACCTTGCTCGAGGGAACGCTGTCGATTGCCCACTGCGCCTGCGATCCCGCATCGAAGCCGGACCCGAAGATGCGGACGTCGAGCGTGATGCCTCGAGTGCTGCTCGACGGGCTTGTGGATGTGACGGTTGGCGAGCCAGTCGACCCTCCGCCCGTTTTCTTGGCGTGGCGTACGGGGAAGCTGTCCTCCGTCGAAGTAGGATCGGAGCAGCTGATAGCCAGCAGGATCGAAACAGCGGCGGAGATGCTCCGACCAGAAAAACGAAACCGTGACATCGGCTACCTCCAGCGTCGAGTGCTTGGCCTGCTCCGGGCCGAAAACAGCCCTGTTGGATGATTAAACGGAATCCGGGCGGCTGATTCCGGGAGGCACCCTTACTTCAGCTGGAGGTCAAACGGAGGCGAGGGTCTCCTTGAACACCTCGAGAGCGAGCTCGACTTTTCCGAAAGGCGCGGAGACCTGGACTCCCTGTACTGACGGGCGGACGCGCTCGAGCATCTCTCGCGCGATCGCGATTCCCTCGCGGACGCCGTGCTCCTTCGATTTTTCGTTCGCCTTGCGCATCCGCTCGATGATGTGAGCAGGCACAGTGACGCCGGGAACCTCGTTCGCGAGGAACTCGGCGTTTCTCAACGATACAAGCGGCCAGATTCCGGCGATGATCGGAATGCGCT